>JBBQUE010000523.1:0-3588 GCA_038212805.1 Bryobacterales bacterium
TGCCCACAGTGTGATTCGCACAGTGCGAACCGATCGGAACGCAAAACGCCGCTTTGACACGAACCTGCAGGCCGCTTACCGTCATCTGGCCATTCTGAACTTGAACGTGAACTTTGCCGGTTCCACTTTGAATAGGGTAACCGTTTCCGGTGGTCTGATCGACGATCACCGAGAGGTTTGGGTCAAAACTTAACGGGTAATCCGCCGTAAAGTTAGGAACCGGCTGGGCGAACGCCACGGCCGCCATTAGACCAGAGCTCAAGAGAAGTGGAAGGCATTGTGTGCCCCAATTTGGAAGTTTCATGTTTCCTCGAGAATGAAGGGTCAAACCTTTGCTGAATATGGGACTGGTGTTCTAGTACTACCAGTTCAACATATCACGAAGGAAACGGCGCGAGGAAGGTTTTGGAAGGGAAAGGCGGAGTTGGACTTGTATCAACTCCGCCGGTAAATTGACCGATGGGAGGGAACGGCCGCCTATTGCTCGCCGCGCATCATAAGGGACATCGCTTCCAGATTCTGGTTCGGGTTTGTGGACGTCCCCCAAACTGCGTTGGAGCCCCAGACAGCGTTTTGGGACGTAGTATCGCTGCCCCAAACCGCATTGAAGCCTTGTGTGGAAGCCGTGCCCCACACAGCGTTGGTACCCCACACTGCGTTGGTGCCCCAAACGGCATTCGAGCCCCAGACGGCATTCGAAGCGCCGGTCAGTACATTGGTACCCCAAACGGCATTCGATCCCCAGACCGCGTTGGTACCCCACACGGCGTTAGCCCCATCTACATTCTGAATGTAAACGGCGTTGCTCTGCGAGTCTTGCACGACGACGGGCGAAACCGCGCTGACTGATGCTGGCACGGTCTCCGTTGAGTTCAACGCAGCCCACACGTCCAGATAGCCTGCTCCCACGGTGAAGATATCGTACTGGCTGGTGTAAGTCACCCCGGCATCTGTCACGCTGCTGCTGGCCGGAAAGCTCTTCGTTGCAGTCTTCATCAGCCGGGCCTAGATCGAATCCGGGGATAATCCCGGTGTTTTTTGAAGCAACAGCGCCGCTGCTCCGCTCACCATAGGTGACGCCATGCTGGTACCGCTCAGCCGGTAATAAGCCGTTGAGGTGCCAGTAGCGTTGACGAGGTAATAAGACTGATCGATCAGATTGGTGGTCAGCGAAGAGTTGGACCAGAGGATGGTGGAGGTAGCGGACAGAGAAGCAATGCGGTTGCCCGGCGCGACCAAATCCGGCTTCACCACGTGATCGATGAAGGTCGGCCCCTTCGAGCTGTAGCTGGCGATCAGGTCGTCCGTCCGGGTGAGCGTCGACCTGTCTTTCATCGCGCCGACGGTGATCACATAAGGATCGTTGCCGGGGGCCGTGATCGTGGCGTAACCCTGGGTGGCTTGGTTCCTGCCCTGATTTCCAGCGGCAACCACCACCACGATGCCCGCCTTCCAGGCCCTCTCAACGGCTTGGCAAAGCGGATCTAGAGTGTAGGATTCAAAAGCCGGACGTCCCAGCGACAGGTTGATGACATTCACCTTGAGCGCAATCGCCTGGTTAATGCCTTGGATCACGACGCTGTCGGTGCTGGCCCCATTGGCATCGAGCACGCGAATGTTCACGATACTGGCATTAGGAGCAATGCCGCGGAACGTCGCTTTCGCGTTCGGTCCCGAGGACTGGGCGGCGTTGCCCGCCAGGATCCCGGCTACATGGGTGCCGTGTCCATAAGCGTCCGACGTCTTGTACATTCCGGGGACATAGGTGAAACTCTTCGTAACCCTGGATTGACCGGCGGCATTCTGAAGATCCTTATCGCCATTGATCCCGCTATCGATTACCGCCACCGTGACCCCGGTGCCGTCATAGCCATTTGCAAACGCCATGTTGGCATTTACGGTCGGTTCGGCATAGTCCAGTAGCGCCTGAACGGACCGGTCGGGGGAGATGTAGAGAACTTCGTCGTCGTCACTCAGATCGGCGGCCGCGGCCGCGGACATCGTGTAAACAGCGCTTTGAATTTGATCCAGGCGGGTGCGCAATCTCGCCCCGCGGAATTGAGCACGGCGCTGAACCTCCTCGGTAGGCGGATGCTTGTATTGGACGATCACGTCGCCGGTCTGCTGTTTGCTGAACAGATCGGGAGAAAGTTTATCCGGATTAGCCGCTGAACACAGAGAGCCGAGAAGCAGCGCCAGGGAGATGCGTAGTTTATTTGAGAATTTCATGATTGAGATTAAAAGCTCCGCACTCTCCAAAGCATGCGGCATTCCATTAGAAAAAGTATTTAGGATCAGGGGTTTAGGATCTATACTTCTCAAAATTTGAGGGGATAATCAGGACAGCTTGTCAATATATTCGGGACAACTTGTCCATTTGCAACTACTGAATTTGCCCGGAAGTGCCGTTCTGTCCCCTGACACTGCGCCATTGACTTGGGCCAGGTTCCGGGCCTATAGTACAAGATGCCCTTCCACATCCGGCTGAGCGGCGCAGCCCTGTTCTGTCTTATGGCTTACGCCGCGCCTGATCCACAAAACGCTGCGTCCTCCCCTCTGATCGTGCAACCCGGTGCCCCCGGCCAACCAGGGAAAACCCTCTCGCCCGCCGACGCCACCATCACTCTTCGTCCCCCGGCCAGGGCCGACATCGAGTTTATGCAGGCCATGATCGTGCATCATTCCCAGGCCGTCGAGATGGTTGCCTTGCTCCGCACCCGCGGTTCCAGCCACGACCTCCAAACCCTTGGCAAACGGATTAGCATCTCCCAATCCGACGAAATCGAATACATGAAACAGTGGCTGCGCGAACGTGGCCAGCCCATTGCCGCTCCCGGGGGCATGATGCACCACCATACACCCGGCATGGATATGTCGAAAATGGCTTCTGGCGATATGGCTGTCATGCCCGGCATGCTCTCCCCCAACCAGATGAAAACGCTGGCCAAGGCGCGCGGCCCAGCCTTCGATTATCTGTTCCTCACCGGCATGATCCAACATCACACCGGAGCCTTGGATATGGTGGAAGATCTCTTCGCCATCCCAGGAGCCGGTCAGGACAATGTGCTCTTTGATTTCGCCACCGACATCGATAACACCCAGCGCGCTGAAATCAACATTATGCAGGCCATGCTGCCGAAAACCGGTTCGTCAAAAAACATCTCAAAGGATAAGAAATGAAGATCCCCGCACGCTTCCCGGCGTTGGCCCTTTGCCTTATGGCGGCCGCCTTTGCCCAGCCCCCTGGAACTCACCTCCCGGCCCCCGAAACAGCCGGCCAGAAGAAGCCCGCAACTCCGCCGCTACCACCGAAGGTCATCAATACGGGCGTCGGCACGAATCTCCGATCCGGCAAGGACGACCCGCGCGTGGGCCTCAAGGCCGGTCTCTATGACGCCGGGGAAGCAGCCTTCGGGATGGAACGCATTACTTCTCTTTCGAAACCCTCCGGGTTCGCCCCGGGCGACGTGGTGGTAACCCCTGGGCCCCCGCCCCCGCCCCCTCCGCCAGACGAGAATGCCGGCGAGCCCCGCCCTCCCATGGCCCCGCCGAACGCTTACGGCTCCACCAACTCCGATCTTGCTTTTA
>JBBQUE010000524.1:0-3587 GCA_038212805.1 Bryobacterales bacterium
GTCGTTAGTCCCGAACGCCGCCCGCACATCGGACATGTTGCTCAGCGCCAGGCTCACTGACCGCAGCAGATCAGCCCGCGCATGCCACAGCGATTCGTAGGCCCGGAAGCTGGATTGCGCCTCACTCTCCAGACTCTGCGACATCGCCCGCAGTACCTGGTCCTGCACGAACCAACCCGTCAGCGCCAGCAGCGCCGTGATGAAGATCGAAGTCGAGAGCATGATCTTCGAAAGCAGCGAGATCTTCACTTCCTCACCCCGCGATATACGAATCCGTCGTCCCCCACCGGCGGATAAGGCTGGCCATACTTATTGCTATGCGGGGCGGGCAGGTAGCCGGCTTCCGAGATCACGATCGGCGGGCACTCCCAGCCGCGCGCGTCCACCTGAATGGTCTTCGTGAGTGCGCTCAACGTAGTGTCGGTAGCGCGCTCGTGGAAGACCCGCATCTGGTACCGGCCCGGCGGGACAGTGAGTTTGAATCGCCCATCCGGCCCCGTCTTGGTGAAATACGGGCTGTTCACCACCAGAATGATGGCGCTCATGTTCGGATGAATATTGCAGAACACCCGCACCACGCCGGGCCGCGCAAACCGCACCGCGCGGCTGGACCCCGGGCGGTACAAACCCACATCGAAAATCTGTCCGCTGTAACTTGAAAATGCGTTGTGAAAAATGGGATCGTAGTTGGGGAAATCCACCGTCGCCCCCACCTGCACTGGCAGAACGTGCGGCGTGAAAGTCTTGTTCTTCTGCATCATCACCGCGTGCGAGGGCGGCACAGACAGCCCCGGCGCATCCAGCGGCTCCAGCCAAACCACCACCCCTGAGAACCCCGCGCCCCTGGTGACCGACGCTTCGCGTGAATCTCGAAGCGATACCTGACCCGATACCTCAGCGCGCTCGGCCGCGCTCAGCAGACTAAAGCTCAGCAGACTAAAAAAGATAAGCCAGCGCCAGATCATAGTGGTTGTTCAGCCTCAAGCCCCCATTCACGTAAGTGGTTCGGACTTGGGAAGCCTCAAAAGAAGCGATCACGTTCGGCGCCAGCCGGTACATCCAGTTTCCGGCGTACAGGAAATTCCGGCTCACGCCCGCACCCAACAGATCGGCCTCGCGGTCGTGCTGCTGGCCGCCGTAGAGGTGGAAAGTCAGCCGCGGCGCGGCCCGCCATGTAACCTGCGCCCAGCCACCCTGGCTATGCACGGGGATGGCGATTCCCTGAGCTATCACTGTAAAACCCTGCCGCATCGCCCCGGTATTGGCCACGTTCTGTCCGCGGAACCAGGCGCCCGTTACATCCACCATCGGCGCGGGGCGAATCAACCAATCCATGGAGACCAAACGGGAAGGCACCGTGGTGCCGGCTACATGCGTGCTGCTTAAATGGAACCCGGGCGCGATCTCGATTCGCTGCCGGTCAGTGCCCGCCCACAATTCCACCCGCCCCTCATAGCCCGGCCGCGCCCGTTCCAGCGTCCGCGAGTAAAGCGCAGGCACATTGGCATCATTCTCGCTGGTCAGATAAACGCCCCCCCGTGCCCGTAAGCCAGCCTGCTCGCCGAAATGCACGCGGTGCTCCAGCCCGATTTGGGGTTGCCAATCCCACAAGTTGCCGGCCCCGGTGAGTGGCGAGATCCCCACTTGCGCCAACGAATCCGGTTCACGCGGCGCAAAAATCGGCTTGTCCTGCCCCACCGAGAGCGTGGTGTTTTTCCAGTTCAAATCCACGGTCGCGGTGCGGATGTGCAACAGATGATTGAACGGATCGTTATTCGTTCCCGCAAAGAAATCCATGTAGAACGTGCCGCTTACCGTTCCCCCTCCCGGCAGCGAGGGCCCCTGGAACTTCAAGCCCAGCACGGTTTGGCGCAAGCTCGCGGCCGAGGAGGATGGTCCCGAAGCCAGTTGTGCCCGCGTTGGATATTGGAACGTGCCGCTCTGCCGCCCGTTGTGGAAGGCATTAAAGAGCAGCATGCCGGTCAGCGTGAGGGGCATCCTCTGCGAAGCCTCCACTTTGCTTTGGGCCTGCTCTTCGATCCGGCTCTCCTGTACTTCCAACCGTTCCACCAGCGGAGGCGTCTCCGCCGCGGGCCTGCCCGGATCCTGCCGCAGTTCTTGTTTCAACTGCCGCAATTCCTCGCGCAGATTCTGATTATCCCGCTCCACCTGCTCCAGCCGTTTCAATATAGCCGCCAAGTCCGGCTCCTGCGCGGCCGCACCCAGCGCCGCCGCCAGAAGGATGAAGATTCCAAAGGATGTTCTGGGGATCATAAAAGAAGTTGCTCCAGCTTTCTGCGCACTGCAAAGGGCGAATACGGCTTCGTGAAGAAAGCGCTGGCCCCAAGGGCAATCGCCTGCGACGGCAGTTCCGGATCGCTATTGCCGCTCACCATCATCACGGGAATACCGGCAAACCGCACTTCCGATCGCAGCCGCGCCAGAAGATCCAGCCCGCTCATCCCCGGCAATTGCACGTCCGTGATGATGGCCGCCACGCGCGCCGATTCCAGTTCCAGAAGAGCCAGCGCCGCGACGCTGGAATTCATCAGGCGCGGCTCCAAACCCACAATCGATTCAATCGCGATCTGCAGCGTTACCGCGCAGCCTTCGCTATCCTCGACAATCAAAACCAGCCGCGCTGGCATCGCATTCATCATGGCAGAAACCGGTAGCCTACCCGGTGGACCGTCAGGAAATGCCGTGGGCAAACCGGATCCGGCTCCAGCTTCTGCCGCAGTTTCACCACGTGCGCGTCCACCGTGCGGGTGTTGGGAAACGATTCATAACCCCACACCGAATTCAGAATCATATCGCGCGACAGCACCCGATCAGGATTTTGCAGGAAGTAGGTGAGCAGATTGTACTCGGCCGGGGTAAATTTCAGCTCTTCGCCGTTGCGGCTTACCACCCGCCGGTCCAGATCCACCTCCACGCCCGCGAACGCCACCAGCTTCGGGAATTCGCCGCCGGACCGCCGCAACACCGCCCGGATGCGCGCCAGCAATTCTCGCGTGCCGAAGGGCTTCACCACGTAATCGTCCGCGCCGATCTCGAGCAGTAGAACCTTATCCAGTTCGTCGCCCAACGCGCTCAAAACAATGATCGGAGTAGTCACTCCGGAACTCCGCAGGCGCTTGCACACGTCCATCCCGCTGATCACCGGCAGCCGCAGATCTACCAGTAGCAGCGCCGGTTTGGCCACCAAAGCCTGGTCTAGACCAGCCTTGCCGTCGGCTGCCTGCACCACGCGGAAACCTTCCCGCTCCAGCAGCATGGCTATGGTGTCACGCAGGTTTTCGTCATCATCGATTACCAGAATGGTTTGCATCGGCTCGCTGATAGTAGCCTAGCGCGCATTTAGCTCAACCCACTGCGCTACCCTGTGCATTTCACAATTCTTTTACATCTCGCTGACGACCTCATATGCCTGGTCCTTCCACAATCGAAGCATATGAGGAAACAAGGTAAAAGCGCAGGCGGTTACGTTCGAGCATCTCTAATTACAGGATGCTTTTTGATGGTGGGCCATACTTTGCTGGCATATAGCTCGGGTCCGCCAGCACGCGTGACCGCCGCGCCGGGAG
>JBBQUE010000525.1:0-3582 GCA_038212805.1 Bryobacterales bacterium
GGCCTACCGGGCACTGAACCGCGAATTGACTTCCGAGCCGCCCTCCGCTATCCTAAGGAGTTTCCAATCAGTCGCTTGGCGGGAAACGAGTTGGAACGCAGTCAACGATTTTGAAACCGTGGTCTTCAGCCAACACCCTCAGCTAAAATCGATCAAGGATAACCTGCTGGCATTGGGCGCGCGGCCAGCCCTGATGTCGGGAAGTGGATCTACACTCTTTGGAATCTTCGATAGCATGGAAGCCCGGAACGCCGCCGCTGCCCGGCTTACTAAGGAACTGGGACCGGCGAAGGTGCACACGGTGACCCTGGTCGATCGGCTCAGCTACCGCCGCCTATGGCAGCGATCCCTGAAACACCACACCGAGGAGCCCCACACGGAACAACTCCCCACCCAGGAAGTTTGGCCACCCCGAAGCCGGTACACCACATGAGATTCGATCAAATGAAGATATTCACCGGAAACGCCAATCCGGTGCTAGCTGAGAGAATCTGCGAAGGTCTCGGATGCCCCTTGGGTGCTGCAGCTGTCAAGCCATTCTCCGACGGTGAAATCTACCTGCAAATCCAGGAAAATGTCCGTGGCGCGGACGTTTTTGTGGTTCAGCCGACTTGCACTCCGGTGGACCGGCACCTCATGGAACTCCTGCTGATGATCGACGCGCTGAAGCGGGCTTCGGCGGAACGCATTACCGCAGTGTTACCATATTATGGGTACGCGCGGCAGGATCGGAAAGACAAGCCGCGTATGCCTATCTCCGCCCGGTTGATTGCTAACCTGATTCAGCGAGCCGGGGCAGACCGGGTGCTGGCGCTAGACCTGCACGCCGCGCAGATCCAGGGATTTTTCGATGTTCCCGTCGATCATCTGTTTGCCGCGCCGGTGATGGTGGAGCATTTTGCGCAGAAATGGCTGCATGGCCTGACTGTGGTTTCTCCGGACGCCGGAGGGGTGGAGCGGGCCCGTGCGTGCGCCAAGCATTTGAATTCGCCGCTGGCGATTATCGACAAGCGGCGCACCGATGTGAATGTGGCCGAGGTCATGCACATCATCGGTGATGTAGAAGGACGGCATTGTTTGATTGTGGACGATTTGATCGATACCGCTGGCACTTTGGTGAAGGGCGCTGAGGCTCTGCAGGAAGCAGGGGCCGCCAGCGTCATGGCTTGCGTTACGCACGCCGTGCTTTCCGGGCCTGCGGTGGAACGGATTGAAAACTCCGCAGTCCAGGAATTGGTAGTAACGGATTCAATCCCGCTGCGGGAAGAGGCCTTGCGCTGTTCGCGCATCAAGGTCCTTTCGGTAGCGCCTTTGCTTGCGCGGGCCATTAAGTCCATTCATGAGGATGGGTCCGTAAGCACGTTGTTTATCTAAAGATATCCGGTGGCAAGCCGCGAGGCCTTCCACTTCGAGGAGTTGAGATGAGAAAAGATATTACGATCGCCGCCCAAGTTCGCGAAGGCCGCGGAAAAAATGAAGCGCGCCGCCTCCGTGTAAGCGGTTGGTCCCCGGCTGTGCTGTACGGTGCGAATAAGGAAGCTGTGGCCATTTCGGTCAACCCCAAGGAAGTCCGGAAGATCCTCCACAGCTCCACCGGCAATAACACAATTTTCAACCTCGCGATGGAAAATGGCGAGACCACCCCGGTCATGATCATCGACTGGCAGAACGAACCCATCCGCGACAGTCTTCTGCACGTGGACCTCAAGCGGATCGATCTAACCAAGCGTATTTCCGTCAAGGTTCCGGTACATTTGAAGGGCGAACCCAAGGGCGTCAAGATCCAGGGCGGCTTGCTCGAAATCATCACCCGCGAGATCGAAATCGATTGTCTGCCGGATGAAATCCCGGACGAATTCGTCATGGATGTCACCGAATTGATGATCAATCAGAACATCCGCTCCAGCGACGTTCCGCTTTCGGGTTCCATGAAGTTGACTAGCTCCGGGGAACTGGTGATCGTCCATATCGTCTCGCTCCGGGCTGAAGTCGCGGTGGCCGCGGAAGGCGTCGCGGAGCCGGAAGTCATCAAGAAAGGCAAGAAAGAAGAGGCTAAGGCAGGCGATAAGGCCGCTCCTACAAAAACGGCCGCCAAGACCGCTGCGCCGGCTAAGAAGAAGTAGTTTTCGGCCGTGCCCGGCTTCGATTGGCTCATTGTGGGCTTGGGGAATCCGGGCCCGGAGTACGAATATACGCCTCACAATCTGGGCTTCCTGGTCATTGACCGGTTGGCCGCGCGCAACTCCATCAAGGTAACGCGTAAGGATTGCATGGCGTTGGTAGGGCAAGGAAATATCGCGGAGCAGAAGATACTGCTCGCCAAACCGCAAACGTTCATGAATGTAAGCGGTCCGTCAGCCAAGGGGTTGATGGTAAAGGGCGAGGTTCCGCAGCAGCACTTGTTGGTGATTTACGATGAGCTGGATCTGCCGTGGCAGTCCGTGCGGGTCCGGTTAAGCGGGTCGGCGGGTGGCCATCGCGGACTGGATTCGATCATCAAGAGTGTTGGCAGTAACGATTTTCCCCGGGTTCGACTGGGGATTCACGGGGGATCCCGGGAACGGGATGGAGCCCGGATTGTGCTCGGGCAGTTCAGCCGGGCGCAACGTGTGGAATTGGACGAGTTGCTTGACTACACCTGTCAGGCGGTGGAATCCATACTTGCTGAAGGCGTCGAAAAGTCCATGACGAAGTTTAATCGTCGCGCCCAAGGCTTAAATAACGAGGAAGAATGAGAATTTACGAGGAACTTTTTGTCGTCCGTCCGGATGCGACGGATGAAGAAATCGATCCATTGGTTGAACAACTTTCCGCCGTCATCACCGCTAAGGGTGGCGTCGTGGATAAAGTCGACAAATGGGGCGTCCGCAAACTGGCCTACCGCGTGGAAAAACGCACGGAAGGTTATTACATCCTGATCCAGTTCACCGCCGGCCCCGAGGTTGTTAAGGAACTCGAACGCCGTCTGCGCGTGGCTGACCTGGTGATGAAATTCATCACGGTCCGCATTGACGAAAAGATCAAGAAGATCGAAAAACGCAAGAAACAGCGTGAAAAGCGTGCCGCGCGGCGTCCTGCGCCAGTGGTGGCCGCACCCAGCCTACCCATGATGCCAATGGGCGAGCCCGGTCCCGCTGGGCCTGTACCCGGTGCCCCGATGCCTGGAGCGCCACTGCCGGGAGCTCCCGCTCCCACGACTCCGCCCGAAGGCGAAGCCGTTGCAATAGAAGTCGCGGAGTAAAGAGGAGAACTTTATGGCAGATCAAAAAGGCGGACGGCCCATCAGCGCGTCAATGCGCCCCACCGGCGGCGACAAGGCGATCGCGACCAAAAAGCAGTATTTCCGGCGCAAAAAAGTGTGCCGTTTCTGCGTGGAAAAAATCGATGACATCAATTACAAGGATGTCAAAATGTTAAACAATTTCATCTCGGAGCGCGGCAAGATTACCCCCCGCCGTATCTCGGGTGTGTGCGCGCCTCACCAGCGGCGCCTCAGCGAAGCAATCAAACAGGGCCGCAACATCGCTCTGATCCCGTTCGCGACAATGGTGTAAGGAGCCTGCCATGGATGTAATTCTCAGA
>JBBQUE010000526.1:0-3582 GCA_038212805.1 Bryobacterales bacterium
AAAAAATGATACGGCGCGAAGGCGTACAGTAAGGCGGCGGAAATACTGGACGCGTAGGATAGCCCCAGCCGCCGCAAGACCCCAGCCGCCGCAAACGCGATCAGGAAGAAATCCAGCAGGAAGGTAGCGTTTAACACTCGCGCATAGTTGGGCTGCACCAATCCCACCAGCTTGAACATCAGGATGTGCAGCCCTTCAGCCATCGGAAAGTCATACCAGGTCAAGCCGTGCGGCGCGCCCAACTGGGAATTGGTGAGGTACCAGGGCTGCTCCATCACCGTCCGGACAATGATGCTGGTCAATAGGCCATCCCCATCGGGCACAAAGGGGATATCCCAGCTCATCTGGCTGAGCGGCAGCGCCACCGTCAACAGGGAAGCGCACAGGATCGCCGTCACTGTGTACATCAGGAATGGCGCAAGCCAGCGGCGGGTTGCCTGGGTCATGAACCGCCATTGTAACAGCGGGTTGGCCGTATCCCGATTTGGTACTATAAGGCGTTTACAAATCAGGATCCCCTTTCGGTGCAGTTGCGAGACGCCATCCACGGGCAAGACCTCGAGAAATTTCTGGCAAACGAAATCCGCCGCAGTGCCATGCCTTCTTCTTCCTCTTCGAGTCCATTGCCGGCTGAAACCGGGCCGTTGAATTTTGCCCGATTCCAGGAATGGATGCGTACCGCACAGGAAAGCGCCGTCAGCGTGGGACGCATGCCCCCGTCGTCGAACACACTTCGGGCGCGCTTCGGGGCCGTCCTGGTGCGCATCGTCCAGCGCATGCTGTTTTGGTATACCCCGCAGATCGTGGGCTTCAACACCTCCGCGCTTGGCTTGGTCCAGGAGCAGGGCCGGTTGATCGAACAGCTTTCCGCACAGGTCGCGGCGTTGCAGACTGAGCTTGCCGGCGTACCTGCCGAACTTTCCCGGTCACACTCCCGCATGGAAACCAGCCGCGAACAGTGGGAAGACTTCAAGCGCGCCGTCCAACAGTCGGACCAGGAACTGCTGGGTTTCATCCAGTCGCGCGACGCTGAGGTTGAGGCGCTGCGCAAGGAATCAGGCGACCGGCATCGCTCCGCGCAGGCTGCCGCTGCCCAGTTCCGCACGCTCTTCTTTTCCCAGGAACGCCGCCTCGGCACCCTGCTATCGGACGTCCGCAAGCGCCTGCCCGACCCTCTGGATTCTGGCCAGCTACAGCGCCTGGCTGCCCAGCAAGACCATCACCTGGACCCTCTCTACCTCCTATTCGAAGACGAAATGCGAGGCACGCGCGCTGAGATTCAATCCCGTCTGGCGGAACACCTTCCGCACATTGAGGCATGCCAGGCCGGCACTCCCGGGCGCGCCGTCCTGGATCTGGGCTGCGGTCGCGGCGAGTGGCTGGAGCTTTTGCGGGATCGGGGGCTGCAGGCGTCAGGTGTTGATCTGAATCAGAACTTTGTGGATTGTTGCACCCAACTCTCTCTGGACGTTACCCTTGCCGACGTCATCGAAAATCTGCGCGCGCGTCCGGATCGTTCGCTGGGCGCCATCACCGGTTTCCACATCGTGGAGCACCTCCCCTGGCCCGTGCTGGTGGAACTGGTGGACCAAACCGTGCGGGTGCTAAAACCCGGCGGCGTGGCCATCTTCGAAACGCCCAACCCCGCCAACATTCTCACCAGTTCACACTACTTTTATCTGGACCCCACGCATCGCAACCCCGTGCCCTCCCTACTACTGCACTTTCTGCTGGAAGCGCGCGGATTGTGCGACGTCAAGGTGCTGCCGCTGCACCCCTATCCGGAAGCGCTCCACCTGCCCGCTGACGGTGCCGAGGTGGCGGTCCGTTTCAACCAGCATTTTTACGGTCCGCAGGATTACGCAGTGGTCGGGCGGAAGGCTTAGCGGCACGTGCGCATCCTGATCGCGACCGTCAAGATTCCCTTCATCCGGGGCGGGGCTGAGATCCTGGCCGAAGGTCTACTGGCCGCGCTCAAGGCCGCCGGACATCAGACTGAACTTGTGGAAATCCCCTTCAAGTGGTATCCGCCAGAAAAGATCCTGGATCACATGCTGGCTTGCCGCCTGCTGGATCTCACGGAAAGCACTGGCACGAAGGTGGATCTCCTGATCGGGCTGAAGTTTCCGGCCTACCTGATCCCCCATCCCCGCAAAGTGCTGTGGGTATTGCACCAGCACCGGCAGGCTTACGACCTGTGGAACCACCCCATCGCCAAGGACATGATCCTGGCCCCCAACGGGGCGGAGGTGCGCGACGCCATTACGCAAGCGGATACCAAACTACTGCCGGAATCGCGCGGCATCTACACCATTTCCAAGAACGTTTCCAGCCGCATGGCCAAGTTTTGCGGCGTGGAATCGAAACCCCTTTACCACCCCCCGCCCAGCGCCGAACAATTCGCCCCGCTACCCGCCGAGGACTATTTCTTTTTCCCCAGCCGGTTGACGCCCATCAAGCGCCAAAGCATTGTGGTGGAAGCCCTGGCCCACACCCGCAACCCGGTCAGGCTTTGTCTAGCCGGCCCGCCTGATGTGCCGTCCTACCTGGACGATCTCAAAAGCATGGCGGCGAAACTCGGCGTTCTCAACCGGATTGAGTTTACCGGCGGCATCGGCGAGGAAGATAAGCTCAGTCGCTATGCCCGGAGCCTAGGGGTGGTATTCACGCCGGTGGACGAGGACTATGGCTACGTCACTTTAGAGGCTATGCTGTCGGCCAAACCGGTCATCACCTGCACCGATTCGGGCGGGCCTAACGAGTTTCTGGATGCCTCCACGGGCTTTGTCGTGGATCCCGAACCCGCCAAGCTGGCTGCGGCAATGGATGAGCTTTGGGAAAATCGATCCCAAGCGCAAGCCATGGGCCGGCAGGCGCTGGAACGCTATCACGCCATGAACATCGGATGGCCACACGTGGTGAAAACCCTGCTACAGGTATGAAACTGCACTGGTTTTCTCCGCTACCCCCGGCCCACACCGGCATCGCCGAGTACACTGCCATGGTGGCGCCCGCCTTGGCCCAGCAAGCCGACGTCACCTTCTGGACCGACCAAAAATTCTGGAATCCGCGCCTGGAGGCCCACGGACAGGTGCGCCACTACTCGCCAGACGCGCTGCCGTGGGACCTCTTGAACGACGGGGTCAGCGTATTCCACATCGGCAACAATCCCGGCTTCCACCACGCCATCTGGCGCGTTAGTCAGACCCACGCTGGAGTGGTGGTTCTGCATGACGTTCGCCTGCAGGATTTTTTCTGGGGGATCTTGCCGCGCACTGGATACGTGGACTGCATGGAGCGCCACTACGGGCATGCCGGTGCCCTCGCCGTCAGCGGCATGCCGGACGGCCCCCCCAATCTCCAGGCGCTTTCCTTTCCCTTTCCCCTTTATGAACCGGCTATCGACAACGCGCTGGCGGTAGTAGTCCACACCCAGCCCGCGATGGATCTGGTGCAGTGCCCGTGCGCGGTGGCATGCCTACCACTCCCCTACGCCCCAGCCCGGGGGATCCGTCCGCCGCGCTCCCCCGGGCCCCCGCATGAACTGGTGGTCTTCGGGTTCATCAGTCCCAACCGTCGCCA
>JBBQUE010000527.1:0-3575 GCA_038212805.1 Bryobacterales bacterium
CGCTGCTATCCAAACCCACCGCCGAAGCGCTGGCGAAGGGTCTACCCGTTTCCCTGGCCGGTCTGGCGTTACGGGCCTGGGCCAGCGGACACCTGGAAAAGAACCGCCAACTGACTACCAGCGGACCATATGCTTTTCTGCGCAACCCCTTGTATATAGGGACGTTGCTGGTGGCATTCGGCCTGGTGATCGCCAGTGGACGCTGGCTGCTGGCCGCGGTGTTCGCCGCCGTCTTCCTGCTGGTTTATCTACCGGTGATCGAACTGGAAGAACAGCACTTGCGCAATCTGTTTCCTGAGTTTCGCGCCTACGCCGAGCGGGTGCCCGCGCTCTTCCCCACCTTCCATCCAGACCGATCCGGTAAAGCTTTTCGCTGGTCCCTATACCGCCACAACCGCGAATACGAAGCCTTGGCCGGGTTCTTGTCCGGGGTGGTCTTCCTGATTGCCAAGATGATGCTCACTCCCGGGTCATGATCAGTTTGGTATACACCAGCCGGAATCCAAGCCTTTCGTAGTTCGCCTGGGATCCGCTTCCTGGCAGGGTGGACGCCGTGGCCAGATCACAGCCCCGCGCCGCCGCGTAGGCTAGCCTCGCCTGGATGAGAGCGGTATGCCAACCTTGACGCCGGAAACGGGGGAGCGTACTATCCCCCGCCAACAGGGCCAACCGGTCCTGGATCATCAGGCAAGCCGCCGCAGCCGGCTCCTCGCCCGATTTCGCAATCCAGGGCGTGCCCACCGGCAGATGAAAGAAAAGGGCACCCAATTCCAGCTCTTCCTGGGTAAATTCCGTGCGTTCAAAAAAACCGCCGGTCACGGTTCTGGCCCATACCTGGGCGTCTTTCGCCTGGTCCACGGCTTCGTTCGTGTATACGTACTCGGGGCCGATGGGCCGCACCAGCATGTTATTAAATTCTGTGATCCGGTACCCCTTCCTGCCCAGATGTTCGGCCAGCGAGGGGTCCGCTAAGGGACACAGATCGATGGTGGAGGGCGTTCCCCGGTCCAGAAAAAACCGTTCCAACCGGTCAAAATCGGATTCCGTCACCGGGCCCAGCATCCCCACGCCAACCGCATGGGAGAGCGGCGAGCCTATGCCTGCAAACGCCGCTTGGCCGCCCGCGATCTCGAGTACCGCACCGTCCCCGCCGGGATTACGGCGCATCCAAACCTCACCAAACTCACGGACATGCCGGGCTTCCGCCAGTTCCAGCCGCCTGGCAAGCGCAAGGTTCCCGAACGGATAGCTTAACTCCATAGCCGGTCGGCCGAACGTTCCTTGTCCCACTCTGTCGTGGGTTCGAAATAGCCCGTCCCTGACAGCAGGTGCTTCTTCACCACTTCCTCATTCAGCGTCACACCCAGCCCTGGACCTTCCGGCACCCGGATAAAGCCCTTCTTGATGATCGGCCGCTCCACGCCTTCCACCAGATCGCTCCACCATGGCACGTCCACCGAATGGTTCTCCAGCACCAGGAAATTTTCGGTCGCGGCCGCGCAGTGCACATTCGCCATGCACGACACCGGGCTGCCAGCGAAGTGCATCGCCATTGGCACGCCATGCTCCATAATGGCGTCGCCGATCTTCTTGGTCTCCAGAATGCCGCCAGAAGTAGCCAGGTCGGGGTGCAGGATGGTCACCGCGTGGTTCCTGGCCAGTTCGATAAACCCTTCTTTCAGGTAGATATCTTCGCCGGTCAAAGTGGGGATCGCGACTGAATCGGTAATCTGTTTCCAGAGTTCGGTCCGCTGCCAGGGGACCATATCTTCCAGCCAAGCCACGTTGTGCTTTTCCAGCGCCCGGCCCAGCTTGATGCACGATTTTACGCCGATGTGCCCAAAGTGATCGCACGATAGCGGAATGTCCATACCCACCGCTTCACGCACGGCACCCACAAAATCGGCCATCAATTCCGCGCCTTTCTGGGTGAGTTCAACGCCCGTAAACATGTGCTCCACGCGTCCGCCGCCGCCCAGTTGGGTTCCGGCGGGATACGTCAGGGCTCCCGGCTTGTCCTTAATCAGGTCAATGCCTAAGTCCATCTTGAGCCAGGTGAATCCTTCATCCCGCCGGGCTTTGAGACGTTGACCGTAAATCTTGGGGTCGTCCGACTCGGTGGTGTCCGCGTAGCAGCGGATGTTGTCGCGGAACTTGCCGCCCAACATCTGATAAACGGGGACGCCGTACGCCTTGCCGGCCAGATCCCATAAAGCCATCTCAATCGCGCAGACTCCGCCGGCCTGCCGGGAATGCCCGCCAAACTGCTTGATTTTGCGGAAGATGCGGTCTATATCGCAAGGATTCTCGCCCAGGATGCGGCTCTTCAACATCAGCGCGTAGGTCTTGCTGGCCCCGTCGCGAACTTCGCCCAGGCCATATATCCCCTGGTTGGTGTCAATCCGGATAATGGGATCGGTCATTGGCGCGCGCGTCACCGTGGCCACCCGCAGATCGGTGATTCTTAGCTCCGAAGGTTTTGAGTTTCGATTGACGTTTTGAGGATACGCTTCGAGTAGTTCATCGGCCCAAAAGCCTGCGCCCAGGATTGTACCTGCCGAACGAAAGAAAGAACGTCGTGATTTCATTTGCCCTCATTTTACGTCTAAACGCGATACGCCTAATAACGGTCGGGTAGATCGCCAGCGTAACGCGTATAAAGCTGCTCAAGCACTTCAGCTTCTTTCTCTTTTTGCTCAAGCTTCAGGGACTTCGCTTTGAGCTTCAAAAAACGGGGAAACGTCAGGGAACTGAAGATCGTGCCGGGTGTTAGCGGTAGCGGATAAAGCTGTAGCAGCGGGCGCGCTTCTGGGGCACGATTGGTCTCCAGGTACGCCCACGCCAGCAGCGTCCGAACCTCGCCATCCTCTGAATCGGGCGTTTGCCGGTAGGCTTTTTCGAGCAACGGGATGGCCTCCGCAAATCGTCGTTCCATCATCCGGGCCACCCCATCGGGGATGGCACCCGGTACAGGTTGGCCAGCGGTTTGCCAGCGCCAGACGGCGAGTTGTGGCTTGGCTAGATCTCCTGGAATCTGTTGAGCGCGAGCCATCGCCTGCTTGCGGCGGCCCGTCAGAAACTCCCACTGCGATAGCAGCAGATCACGGGCTTCGGGGGAGCCATCGCGCAACCGGTCAAGGGTCTGACGGAAAACGGCATCCGCCCCCGGGAGATCTCCCGTCATCATGCGCGCCTCCGCCGCCTTCAGCAACTCACGGCCCCCGCCAGTGTTCGGATCCCGGTCGTACGCCTGGTGGAAGTAGCGCTCCGCCGCCAGAAAATTGCCCAGGTAGAAATGGACCTCACCCAGCGAATCCAGCGCGTTCGTGTCGCCCCGCGTAAGCTTTTGGTAGGTGGTCAGATTTTCGGCCGCCGAGGTCAGGTCTCCCCGGTAGGCATACAGATAGCCAAGAAAGTTGTAGGCATTTACATCCCAGGGTTCCACCGCCAAGACGGCTTCATAATCCGCGATCGCGTCCTGGTACCGGCGCTGCAGGCTGTGCGTTTGGGCCAACGCCCGCAATGTATCTGTGTGTTGGGGACGGAGCTTTCGAAGCGCCAAAAGAGTCTTTTCC
>JBBQUE010000528.1:0-3575 GCA_038212805.1 Bryobacterales bacterium
CGACGAACCCCGAGTTACTGGAATTTCTCGCGGCCAGCTTTGTGAAAAACGGGATGTCGGTGAAGAAGCTTCATCGCGACATCATGTTGAGTTCGGTTTACCAGCTCAGCACGGAACTGGATAAGGCGGCTTTCGACAAGGATTCAGGCAACCGGCTGTACTGGCGCGCAAATCAGAAACGGATGGATGCTGAGCAGGTCCGCGATTCTGTTTTGGCAGTGGCGGGCAATCTGGACAAGACGCAGGGTGGCCCTTCACAAGATCTGGCTCCCACTTTCCTCCGCCGCACGGTGTATGGGAAAGTGAGCCGTTACAAGTTGGATTCCTACTTGCAGCTTTTCGATTTTCCGAGCCCTTCCATTACTGCCGAAAAGCGGTTCACCACCACCGTTCCGCTGCAGCGCCTGTTCCTGATGAACAGCGATTTCGTTCAGGTAGAAGCCGAGGAACTGGCCAGGCGGGTTGCGCCAGAACCGGATAACCGGGCGCGCATCCGCAAGATTTACCTGCTGGCTTATGGACGCGAACCCAAGGCCGAGGAAGTGCAACTGGGGCTGGCGTATCTTCGCGCCGAACCGCTTCGCGAATACGAAGAGAATAAGAACAAACCCGCGGATAAGAAGGATGGGGAGCATCGCGGCCCCAACGTGGACGCCAAACCGGATGCCGCTGCAACCGAATCTGCAACCACACCAGAACCCGTGGTAGATGATGCACCCCCGCCTGGCGCATCGCTGGGAGTGGGCATGATGGGTGGCATGGGCGGCTTCGGCGGAAAGCGCGGCCAAGGTCCCCCGCCCGTTCCGGAAATGAAATACGAACCCACAGCCTGGGGCCGTTACGCGAAAATTCTGCTTAGTTCGTCGGAATTCATGTTTATTAATTAGGACTGGAAACACATGTCAAGCCATAAGTCACGCAATCCAGTTAGTCGCCGCGAAGCGCTCTGCAAGGTAGGCAATGGCTTCGGCATGATGGCCTTTGCCAGTATGTTGGGGAATTCGCTGAGCAGCGCCGGTGCCGCTACCCTGCCCGATGGCAGCCTCGGCGTGGCCAAGTTGGATCATCCGCAGCGGGTGAAGCGGGTAATTTTTCTTTTCATGAACGGCGGGTTATCCACCATCGATTCATTCGATCCGAAGCCAATGCTGGAGAAGTACGACGGTAAGCCCTTGCCAACCGGCGATATCAAGACGGAGCGCAGGACCGGCGAGTTGATGATGTCGCCGTTCAAGTTCAAGAAATACGGCCAGTCCGGCATGGACGTCAGCGACCTGTGGCCGCACCTTTCCGGCGTTGTGGACGATATCTGCTGGGTTCGTTCCGTGTTCACCGAAATTCCGAATCACGAGCCGTCGTGCCTGATGATGAATACCGGGGCGAATCAGGCGGGCCGGCCGTCCATAGGTGCTTGGCTCACCTACGGGCTAGGCACGGAAAATCAGAATCTGCCGGGCTACGTGGTGCTCTGCCCGGATATGCCGACCACGGTCGGTCCCCCGCTGTGGAGCAATGGGTTCCTCCCTGGAATTAATCAGGGCACGTTCATCGCGAATAAGGTTGTAACCATCGGACCCGATGGCAAGCCGACCGACGAGCCCCCTCTGATGGAGATGGAAACGGAGAAGGATAAGGATGGCCTCCGCCTACATAAAGATAAGCCCAAGAAAGTAACTGTGGAGAAAGCGTTCGACCCCAAGAAGGTTCTGGGGTTTGTGAACAATCCAAAGTTTTCCCTCATCGAACAGCGCCGTGAATTGGACTTGCTCCAGAAGCTGGAAAAGATTCGGAGCGCGGACGCCGGGGCGGACCCGCAGGTGGAGGGCGTAATTCAGTCGATGGAAGTGGCCTACCGGATGCAGACCGAAGCACCCGACGTTTTCGATATCCGTAAGGAAACCCAGGCCACCTTGGATTTGTATGGACCGGGTAACGTGGCCCGGGGTGCGTTGATGGCCGTGCGGCTGGCGGAGAAGGGCGTGCGCATGACGCAGGTCTACTACGCTAAGGGCGACCCATGGGACGCGCATAACGACATCATGGCCCACAAGGTGAATGCGAAGAACTCCGATCAGCCATTTGCCGCGGTGATTAAGGATTTGAAGTCGCGCGGACTTTGGAAGGATACGCTGGTGGTGTGCGGCTCGGAATTTGGCCGGACGCCGGTCCGTGAAGTCGGCGGCGGTGGGACGAAGAGGGGCCGGGACCATAACCCGTTTGGATTTACTATGTGGCTGGCCGGCGGCGCGGTGAAGGGCGGAACCATTTACGGCGCGACTGACGATTTTGGTTTCAAGGCGATCGACAAGCCGGTGCATGTGCATGATATTCACGCGACTATTTTGTATCTGATGGGTATCGACCACACCAAGCTCACTTACCGCTATAGCGGCCGGGACTTCCGGCTTACGGACGTATCTGGCAACGTGCTGCACGATTTGATCGCGTAACTGCATCGAAGCTGGCTCCCGGGAGTTACGCCGGGAGCCAGTTCCTGTATTATTTAAATCGCTCTACTGCTGGCCTGGGTCCTTCGGCGGATTCGCTTTATTGATCAGGTCCGTAATCGCTCCCACAAACGAATCGACGAAGGGCTGTCCCCCGGTGTTGAGATTCGCGACGGTCTGGAAGTCGGCCACGATGTCCGGGTAAATCCCAACGCCATCGTAGTAGGGAAGTGACGGGTAACCTGGGGTGGCCACGGCCGCCTTGCGGTTGATAACGTCGAGCGTGATACGGGTGCTGCCCTCGGAGAAAGCGCCCGCGTCAAAGGACACCACACTGCCTCCGCCCCCATCCGTCCGGGTACCGAAGAGAGTCGCGCGGTTTTCATCCTGCAGCATCATGACGAAGATCTCGCCGGCTGAAAGCGTGAAGTTATCCGTCAGGGCGAGAATGGGTTTGGTGTAGGCCAAGCTGTTGCCGCCTCTGTCGCGTGCCGGGGCCGCGTCCAGAGATGAGCCGCATGCCGGCAAGGGACCGGTCATGCCGCGGTTTTCGGAGAACGCTTGTTGTACCTCTTTCAGGTATGCGGTGTAAAGGTCGATCACATACTGGGGCGCGCCGAGGGCCTTGGCATTTTCCAGGGAACTGGAAAAATCAGAGACCCAGGACTGCGTCGCCCGTAACTGGAAACTCAATCCGTGAAAGGTCTGCGGCATTAGCAGGCTGACCAGAGTCTGGGTGTAGCATCCGCTGCCGCCACCGTTGCGCATCACGTCGATCACCAAACCATCGGTGTTCTGTTGGAAAAACGTAATCTCACCGAGAAACTGATTCAAGGCGGCGGAGGTGCTGGGCGGCGACATATCCGGAATGCGAATGAATCCAACGTTCTTTCCATCGGCCATGAAGGTGCCGGAAAGGAATACATCGGCCGCCCGGCTGCCCAGGCGCAGTTTAAAGCCGGCGGGTGGGTCGAAGGCTGGGAACAGAATGCCAAACGGGAACAGGCTTCCGGCTTTGATAGGTTTGGACTCGGTCAGCTTGCGCAGCGCGTTCATGTACGTGGGGACGGGATCGGGATCCACCTGCGGACGTTCCCCGGTGAAGAGGCCCCAGGGGTTGGAATCCGC
>JBBQUE010000529.1:0-3570 GCA_038212805.1 Bryobacterales bacterium
GTCGCCCAGGTATTTCTGAAGGCGCGCCGCCAGCCAGATCTGACAGCTAAAGCCAAACTGGCCGCGGGAAGATGGGGCGGGAACCATTCGAATGCCATGATAGCAGCCCGTCAGCCCGGCCAAAATTGAAAAAGAGGCCCCCGCCGTGGTACCCCGGACGCTTTGGAACATCCGGTTCATCGACGTAACGCTTTTCTATTGCCATCAGCTTGTCGGCCTCGTTCTGCGTGAGATTGATGCCAGCCATTAGAAACACTGTAACAGTTCAGGTACCCCCTCGAAATCGGCCATTTCGTTCGTTTCCATGGTGATTGGGCGTCCATCGCCTCTGCGGTCGAGCGCAGAATCCATAACTTAGCGCAAGCCCATGACGACGTGCGGTTGCGTTCGAACAAGAATCTGCCCTCAACGGGGGGTACCTGAAGCCACGGCGGGCCGGTTGAATGTAAAGCACGGCTGAGCCGGGAGAACGAACGTCTGAGCCAAGAGTTGTCTCAGTTCAGCCAGCCGACGGGCGGCGGCCGGCTTATCCCCTTTCGCGGATTCACTCAAGACGAAATCAGAAACAAAAGTATCGAACCGCTGGCGGTGATCGGCCCACCACTCCAAGGTGAGTTCCTGATGGGCGGCCATCACAAGGTCACGATTGGGCCGGGCCGTCAAATAGCTGGCAATCGTTGTTTCAAGATAGACCTTTTGCTTCATCCCACCTCCGGGGTTGGCCGTTCGTCAGCATGTCTCATCTCAACGCGCGAACGTATTACACGCGCCCACCTCGCCCTTCGACAACCCCTGCTTGAACCACTGCATCCGTTGCGCCGAAGAACCGTGCGTAAACGATTCCGGGTGCACCTGTCCCGAAGCCATCTTCTGCAACCGGTCGTCCCCTACCGATGCCGCCGCCTGCAGCCCCTGTGCCACATCGTTCTGATCGATGATCTGGCGTTCCTCGGTGCTGTGAGCCCACACCCCCGCGAAACAATCCGCCTGCAATTCCAGGCGCACCGAAAGCGGTTTCTCCTGGCTGGGATTCCGTCCCTGCAGCCGCCTCACCTTGTCCTCAATCCCCAGTAATTTCTGCACGTGATGCCCAATTTCATGCGCCAGCACGTAGGCCTGCGCAAACTCGCCGGGCGCTCCGAACTTGGTGCGCAGTTCTTCAAAAAAACCCAGATCAATGTAGACCTTCTCATCGCCCGGGCAATAGAAGGGTCCGGTCGCCGATTCGGCCTGGCCGCAGGCGGACCGGATAGAATCCCGGAACACCTCCAGCTTCGCGTGCCTGTACTGCACGCCTTCCGCGGGCAGCAACTTCTCCCAGGTTTTCTGCACGTCGCCCAGGACGAATTTCATCAGCGCCATGGACCGCGCTTCCCCGGCATCCGCGTTCACCGGGCGCTCGTTGCGCACCGGGGCCGCCGTACCGCCTCCGCCGCCACTAAAGAACTGAAAGAGGTTGGTACGGAACAGCAGGCTCAGAACCAATAGAATCAGCGTTCCGCCGATGCCCAGATGCACCCCGCCAAACCCGCTTCCACTCCCAGATCCACTTCCGTCGCCATCACCGCCGGTTTCACCTCGCCGGTCTTCCACATCTTCGTTTTCGCCGCCTGGAGTCCAACGCATTTTTCACCTTCACCCTCAGTATAGAAGCGTGATACGGTTAAGGGGCGCAAACCGATGAAACCGAATCTCGACACGCTTAAATCGGAAATAGAAGAGCACCTCGGAGCCGAGGGTCTGGCAATTTTCCACGGGTATTCCCGCATGATGGATTCGCTCCCACTGGTGCTTTGGGATTCAGAGAAGTATCCCGATTACAAGCTGTTCGTGAAGTCCGCCCACGCCGCCGGAGCCAAGCTGATGATCCTGAATCAGCGCCACTTGAACAGCGATACGCTGGACGATGCGCTGGAACAACTCGCGGTCAGCGACCTGCCCACGGACGAGCAGCGTACCATTGAGCGCCGTCTCAAGGAACTGCGGGCCTACGATGGATTCACCTGTTCCCTGGAGCTCTCTTTCGATTACCAGGGGCGCGTCTACATGCTCGACATGCAGACCGAGTGGTACGAAGAACTCAACAACCTGCTGGAGGATCTGGAGTTTCTGGATTCCGGCGAGGAAGATGACGACCAGGACGCACCCGGCCCCATCGGCAACTATTTTTCGAAGAACTGACGCCCGATCTTGAACCCCAGGACTCACTGGCTTCTGCCCGGCGAAATGTCGGGCTGCGTGGATCGGCTCAGCGCGGATCTCGGCATCTTTCCCCTGACGGCGCGCGTGCTGGCCAGCCGGGGGGTGATTGAACCCGAAGCCGCCCGCCGCTTTCTGAAGCCCGCTCTCAAAGACCTGCACGACCCGTATGCGCTGACCGGCATGCACGCCGCCGTCAAGCGCCTGAAGCAGGCCGTGGAAGCGCGCGAACCGGTGCTGATCTACGGCGATTACGATGTGGACGGCACCACGTCCATCGTGATCCTGAAGAAGGCTATCGAACTGGCGGGCGGCATCGCCACCTACCACGTCCCGCACCGCCTCAAGGAAGGCTACGGAATGCGCGCGGAGGTGATTGAGCGGGCCGCCGCGGAGGGCGTGAAGCTCATCATCAGCGTGGATACCGGCATCCGCGCGGCCGACGTGGTGCGCGCCACCGGCGGCCTGGGGATTGACGTGATTGTCACCGATCACCACCTGCCCGATCAAGACCTGCCGCCCGCCCTGGCCGTGCTGAACCCCAACCGCCGCGATTGTAACTATCCCGAGAAGAACCTGTGCGGGGCCGGCGTTACCTTCAAATTGGTGCAGGCTCTGCTGGGGACGCTGGGATGGCCGCAGGCGCGCCTGGACAGCATGCTGCTGAGCTTTCTGAAGCTGGTGGCGATTGCAACCGTGGCCGATGTGGTTCCCTTGCTGGGCGAGAACCGGGTGATCGTGAAGCACGGTCTGGAAGGCCTGCACCAGGTGAACAACCCAGGCTTGCGGGCTTTGATGGAGGTTTCAGGGTTGTTAGATGGCAGCGCCCCCACCGCGCATGAAGTAGCCTTTCAGATCGCGCCCCGGATCAACGCCGCCGGACGCATGGCCCACGCCGAAGACGTCATCCAACTCTTTCTGACGAAAGATCCGGCGGAAGCGCACAAGCTGGCCACGCAGTTGCACGAGCTCAATCAGGAGCGCCGCGATACCGAGGCCGGCATCGTGAAGACCATCCTGGACGAGTGCCTGCAAACACCCGTCACCCCGGAGCAGTGCGCGCTGGTGTTTTCCCGCGCAGGCTGGCACCGCGGCGTGGTGGGCATCGTGGCCAGCCGATTGGTGGAACGGTTTTGCCGCCCGGTGTTCGTGCTCTGCGAGGAAGCAGGTTTCGCCCAGGGATCCGGCCGCAGCATCCCGGCGTTTCATTTACTGGAGGCCCTGGAATCCATGCCCGGGCTGTTCAGCAAGTTCGGCGGGCACAAGCAAGCCGCGGGGCTAACCATGCCGCGCGAGCACGTAGCGGACTTCCGCCAGCGCCTGAATGCCTATGCCGCCGCGCACCTGACGTCCGACGATTTCCGGCCCACC
>JBBQUE010000530.1:0-3548 GCA_038212805.1 Bryobacterales bacterium
CTTATTTAACGCGCTAATCGGATAATTATGTAACGTTCGTCCGGCAGCCATCACAAGGGAGGTGTATGGCAACCCCACTGTTTCAATTCGCAACGCCGTTAAAACCTTCCGACGTCACTGCTCTCAAGCCCGCGTTGGACAACTTGCAAGGTAACCTGCTGAAGAGCCATGGGCGCGATCAGGTGGCCCATGTGTTCATCACCTTCACCGGAACGCTGGATTCGGCCCGAAATTTTATTTCGGCCATGTCGATTCACGCCACTTCCGCCAACGAGCAACAAAACCAGACGGACCGGCACAACGCCGACCCGAAGAAGAATGAGCTGTTTACCCAAGTGCTGATCTCAGCACAGGGCTATGCCTTCCTCAATGTCGACACCTCGACATTCGATGCCAGCTTCCGGCTTGGGATGAAGCAAGCGCGCACGAAACTGTCGGATCCGCCGGTTGCAGCCTGGGAAGGTCCTTTCAAACGCGACGTTCACGCCCTCATCGTGCTGGCGGACGACCGGGAAGACGCCCTGGAGGACCGCGTCGATGAGATCCGTGGAGCGCTCGACGAGATCGCTGATGTTCACGTCGAGATTGGCTTGGCTGTCAAGAACGACGACGGCCGCGTGATTGAGCATTTCGGATACATCGACGGCCGCAGCCAGCCCCTGTTCTTCGAGACGGACCTGGCGAAAGAACCCACCACCGCTAAATGGGACCCATCAGCCGGGCCAAACCTGATTCTGGTGAAGGACCCGCAGGGCAAGAGCGATGACGACTGCGGTACCTACTACGTGTTTCGGAAACTGGAACAAAATGTTCAAGGCTTCAAGCAGCGCGAACAGGATTTAGCGGATGCGCTCGGCCTTATCGGCGGCGCCCGTGAACTGGCCGGGGCTCTGGCCGTGGGACGTTTCGAGAATGGAACTCCGGTGGCCCTTCATAATGCCGCGGTCGCCAGCGCCAGCATGGGCGCAGGTGTGGGAGGCGGGACCTCTACAGCCCCTCTGCCTCCGGTTGAAAACGACTTCGCCTATCCGGCAGACGATGCCCCGGGGAACAAATGTCCCTTTATCGGCCATATCCGTAAGACCAATCCGCGCGGAGATACCACAAAGTTTGTCACCCTGGAAGCCGAGAAGGCGCACCGCATTGCACGCCGTGGGATCACCTTTGGGGAACCGAAAGGCCCTGTTGAAGATATCTCTAAGTTGCCTACCGGCGGAGTCGGCTTGCTGTTCCAGTGCTGCAATCGCGACCTCAGTCAGCAGTTCGAGTTCATGCAGCAGACATGGGTCAACAATCCGAATTTCCTGCCGAAAGGAAATGGCATCGATCCAGTGATGGGCCAGTCGACAGGCGCATTTCCCACCCAGCATTGGCCCGCATCCTACGGCGCCACCGGCCGTGTTGACTTCGGCTTCAACAACTTCGTAACCATGAAGGGCGGCGAATATTTCTTCTGCCCCAGCATCACGTTCCTCAAGAGCTTGGCCTAAGAAGTTGACCAGGACACCGTGGCGGCGAAGGGTAGATCCGTTCTGCCGCCACGCGTTATGACCGTTATCTCAGAACTGAAATTCCGTCCGCACCGAAACGCCCCTGGGTTGGGCGAGCGCCGTCCCTGAAAACAAACTCGCAAAATTGATCACGTTCAATCGGTCCGTCACATTGATCGCATCGGCCTGGACGCGGAATGTTTTGTGCTCACCCTTCCAGACGTCCAACCCAGCCGACAGGTCCAGTGATAACGACGGTCTCACTCGCCCCCGATCTAAATTGACACGCTGCAAAACGCGTTCGCCGTACTGTTGGCGCAATTGATCGAGATCCACATTTTCCCCAAGCTCAACCGGCAAGCCGCTGCCATAGCCCGCACGTGCGGCGAACCAAGCCCGCGTCCAGGGCTGAAACCGCACCCGGGCGCTAGCTGTGTTGCGCTGATCCTGAGTGATCGCAAAGCGGCTGTTGGCGCCCAGAAGACTTGCCGCCTGGTCCGACAAAAACAAGCCACCGGTGATCGGAAGTCGTCCGAAGCCCACCTGATTCGAATAGCTCACAAAACCAGACCAGGGGCCCCACCGGGGCATCTCCACCTTCATCTCAAAGCCCTGAATCGTGGCTTGGGAAAACGCTATCGGGAAACTCACGCCAGTGTTGAGCAAAACGTCATCGTCGGCAAAATCGCGCACATTGCGGCGGAAATACGTACCATCCAGCCGGATCTTGCCAGTTATGCTTTTTGAAAATCCCGCTTGATAGAAATTGCCGCGCGAAGGCGGCACCGGAACCCGCAGCACATTGTCATTCAGCACCTCGGTTGACGGGCTACTCGCGAGCAGCAGATTCTCGATTGCCGGAGTCTGAAACGCCCGGTCATACGACGCGCGCAGCACCAGGCCCAAGGAAGGTATCCAGTAAGCGACTCCCAGTCGTGGGCTCACCGCGTTATCGCTCACCAGCAACTGATAGTGGTCCCATCGCAGGCCCAGGCTGAAGGTGAAATGCCCCAGGTGGATCGCGTCCTGAACGTACGCTGCCTGCTCGCGCCCTTTGGCTCTGTCGCTGAACGCGAATCGCGCCGGAGTCTGCGGGTCGAAGAATTGGGGGTCGGCGATGCGGTAACTGAACTGCTCCCGCAATGAGTCGAAAACCGCATCCGCGCCTGCTTTCCACTCGTGGTTACGCCAGTGTCCGGACACGCTTGAGTTGGCGTACCAGTTACGAAATCCGCGGTCCTGCCGCGGCTGGATGGGCGTTGACAGCGGGTTCGACCATAAGCCCGCCGAGAGATCCCGCCCCATCCCGCGAAAGTTCAGCAACAGCGATGGCGACAGAATCCTCTGATACGCAATCTGCCCTTCCGTCTCGGAATTGTTGCGATCCTGGCGCTGCCCGGCATCCTGTTGAACCCGCTCGTTGGGGACTTCGAACCCCGCCCGGTTCCAACGAGCCGAGGCGGTCACCCGATCCTTATCGCTCAGGTCGCGCTCGAAACGCGCTTGGCCGCCACCGCTGTTGGCCCGGTTGGTAAAGTTGTCTTGTACCGGCGGGTCGAGGTAACGCTCCGTGTGCGCACCGTCCGCGCTCAGACCGAAGACGGAACGACCGAGCCCATACTGCACCCCGAGATACCCGTCCACGGTGCCAAAGCTACCCCCGCCCAACAGCGCCTTCCCATGGAAACCGGGACGCGCGTCTTTCGATTCGTTCACCTCCACGATGCCGCCCAACTTCCGCCCATACTCGGCCGGATAATTGGCCGTGAGGATGTTCATCGATTGCACGTCGTCCACGTCGAGCGAGGGAGCGAAACCCGGAGAACGGTTGTCCGTGATCGGAAGCCCGTCCACCACGTATTGCACCTGGTATTCAGACCCGCGCGGATGCAGCACTCCATTGGCTTCCAGCAGCCATCCTGGTTGGCTCTGCACCAGATCGAGTAAGCCGCGTCCAGGCTGGTTCAAGGTCCGATCGCGAATCGCCTCTGACCCGATGAATGCCGTGTTACCCGTGCGCCGTGTGTCGAGCAGTGTCGCCGCGTCCTTGATCACCAC
>JBBQUE010000531.1:0-3540 GCA_038212805.1 Bryobacterales bacterium
CAGCGCCACCGCGAAGTGATCGCCCCGCGCCGAACCCAAATCCACGCCCCCCGGCACAATAGTATCGGACCGCACCAACTGGCTGTCCTGCTTCGAATCATAGACCGCCATCATCAACCAGTTCTCCATCATCATCTTCGAAGTATTCGTCCGGTCCGACACCGCCGCAAGCGAATAACTGGGAACCGTGGGATCCGGATGGCTGGCCAGAAATGCTTGCCGAGTCCTGCGTTGCAGGCTCTGAAATGCAGCCGTCAGATCGCCTTCACACGACCCGATACTGTACGCCTTCAACCATCGATCAGCTTGGGCGGGCATCACATCGGCGATCGGCGAACCGCCCACCGCGCCCGCTACGGTGATCAGCGCCGCTACTCCGGAAGCCGCCTCGGCATCGTTCGCCAAGGCCACCTGCAGATCCGGCGCACCCTTGCTATACCCCAGCACGATGTACTTCCGCGCGTCACTCTTGCGGTGTTCCTTCAGATAATTCGCGATCAGCTGTCCATTCGATTCGCTGCTGGCGTTCGGCATCGAGAGCGTTTCCACGGTCAATCCGTACTTATCTTTTAAATGCGCAACACCTTCTTTATATGCCGACGCCGTGGATTCCACACACGCACTGAAAACTCCGGGCACGATCAACACCCGGTAGGCGCTCGAAATCGCGGGTAGCGGAACTGTGGTCGCAGGCTTTGCTTCAAGGTAATCGGAACACGGGCCGTAGGTACCTACATCGGGATGTTCCTGCTCCAAAACGGTGCAGAAGATGTCCGCGAAAGCCACGGACCGATCCCGATTCGACGCGCCCCCCATCTGTAGAATCAATACGTTACCATCGGAATGGAACGTCGCCCCGGTAGCCGTCCTGGCTTCCTTTAGCGGATTTGGTGGCACAAAGTATCCCGCGTCCGTCACCATGCCGGTCTCCGAAAGGCTCTGGGCGACGTACTTGCGCTCATCGTCGATATTGGGGTCGATCTTGTGCGTTACGCCGTTGTTCCGTTGATCCTTATCAAAGCCGATGTCATGCGTCGCTGCGCCCACCCACGCCGTCTGGCCGTTCAAATTAAACGGGGCTTTCCACAACCGCAGGTGATGCCTGGACGCCACCACCGCGAAGGGCTCCGCGTGCGCCATGCCGAAGTCCTGGGGACGCCCGAACAAATTGAGTTCACTCATGGGCAGCTCCACGTAGGCCTGCTTTGAAAACGTGGCAAGCAGGCCGTGCAGGATGGCATCTTTCTTAGTCCGGTCCACCACCACCCAGCCCGCGGCCGAGAACGCCTTGCGCATCTGATCTTCCGTGCCCGAGATCAGAAAATTGACCATATCCCCGGGATTTCCCTGGGCGTCTTCAATCCGGCGCGGAATTTTCGCGAACAACGCGGCATCCACGCCCGGCAGTTTGCTGCGGCGCGCCGTGTCCCCAGCCAGGGCGGAGATCTGCTGACCGTCTTTCGATCCCGCTTCCAGCACCTGGATCGTCACATGAAAGCTGCCGTCGGCCGGTTCGTTCGTGGTTTGATTCACGCCTAGAAAAAGGCGTCCGCGGCTGGTGGATCGGATTTCGCGCTCGCTGCCGATCAGGAACGCTCCGGTGATGCTGCCATCGCCGACGCGGCCAATCAGCGCACCCCGTCCCGCATCATTGAAAGGCAGAAGCCTGAGCAAGTCCTTGAAGCCGCGCGGCAAACCCTCCGGACCCGCCAGTTGATCGTACTGGATGGAGCCGCTGGCCTGAATGCGGACGCGCGCGCCCGGCAATAAATCCAGACCCGTATCGGTCCAGGGCTGGGCGGCGGAAACGTCGAGAGTAGTGCCCTTTTGGGAGCTAGCCGACGACGAATTCGCAACTTGGTAACGCTTCGGCAGCGGAGTTTGCGCCCAGCAAACCAAACCCGCCGCGCCTAGAAGGACGACAGAAGCACACCGCACCATAACCACCCCCAAAAACTCTTATGCCCCGGACCCAGCCAGGGCCTGCCCCACCAACCGCTCGCCACCCGCGCCAAATTTCGCGAAGTTCTTATGGAATAACTGGTGTAAATGATCCGCCGCGCGGTCATACGCCGAAGGGTCGGACCATTGCCCGCGCGCATCCAGAATTTCCGCCGGAACCCCGGGACACTGCATCGGCACCCCAATGTGGAACACCGCATGCGGCTTCAAGGGCACGTTATCCAACTCCCCATGCACCGCCGCATTCACCATGGCGCGCGTGTAAGGCAGGTTCATGCGATGTCCCACGCCGTGGGGACCCGCTACCCAGCCGGTGTTCACCAGGTAACACTTGACGTTGAAACGGCGCATCCGATCCCCCAACATCTGCGCGTACACCAATGCCGGACGCGGCAGAAACGGCTCCCCAAAACAGGAACTAAAGGTGGCGCTGGGTTCCTTTCCCAGACCCCGCTCCGTGCCCGCCAATTTCGCTGTATAACCGCTTAAGAAGTGGTACATAGCCTGCTCCGGCGTCAGCCGGGAGATCGGCGGCAGCACGCCAAAAGCATCCGCCGTAAGGAACAAAATATGTGACGGATGTCCGCCTACGCTCGGTTCCACGGCGTTCTCAATATAGTGGATGGGGTAGGCGGCGCGGGTGTTTTCCGTCAGTGCGTCGGAGCTGAAATCCAACGTGCGCAAAGATTCATCCACCACCACGTTTTCGAGAACCGTGCCAAACCGGATCGCCTTCCAGATTTGCGGTTCCTTCTCTTCCGAGAGATGGATGCATTTCGCATAGCAACCGCCCTCGAAATTGAAAACGCCCTGGTCGCCCCAACCGTGCTCATCGTCGCCGATCAACTGGCGGTCGGGATCGGCCGAGAGCGTCGTCTTTCCCGTTCCCGATAAGCCAAAAAACAGCGCTGTATTGCCGTCCACCCCGATATTAGCCGAACAATGCATGGGGAATACTCCCCGCGCGGGAAGCAGGTAATTCAAGATTGTGAAGACGGATTTCTTTACCTCGCCGGCATATTCAGTGCCCGCGATAATCACTATCCGGCGGGTAAAGTCGATAGCAATACAGGTCTTGGAGCGGGTGCCATCAGTCTGCGGCACGGCTTCAAATTCGGGCGCGAAGAAAATGGTGAATTCCGGTTTTCGGTCGGTTTCAGAAGGGCGCAGGAAAAGCTGGCGGGCGAAAAGGGTATGCCATGCCCGTTGAGCCATCACCCGAATGGGCAGCGTACAAGAAGGATCAGCCCCAGCTGCGCCATCCAATACGAAAAGTTCAGCCTGGGCGCTGAGGAACTTAACCAGCCGGGCATGCAGGCCTTCGAACCCTTCGGGCGTCATCGGCTGGTTCACCGGGCCCCAATCTACCGTCGCCTCCGTACCGGCATCGCGCACAATGTACTTGTCCTTCGGGGAGCGTCCGGTGAACTGGCCGGTACGAACCACGAAGGCTCCGTTTCCAGCCAGCATCCCTTCTCCGCGCAAAATCGCAAGCTCCACCAGCGCCGCCGCGCCGAGATTCCGATGTACGGCGTCTATTCCCGTAATTCCGTGCTCTGACAACAGGTTGGCTTGGTT
>JBBQUE010000532.1:0-3539 GCA_038212805.1 Bryobacterales bacterium
GGCCCCCTGCCCGGCGATCTGATCAAGGTTCCGGCTGAGATTTGGCTGGGGGGCAAACTGGCCTCCCGTAGTTATGCCGGACGCTCCGGCTGCTGCACCGGGCTGGATCAAATCGCATTTGTCGTTCCACCGAATGTCACCGGCTGTAATGTTCCCATGGCGGTCAAGATCAACGATAAGGTCAGCAATTTCAGCACCATGGCGATAGCCGCTTCTGGGCGCGTCTGCAGCGATCCAGGCGGAAGCAACGGCACCGATTTGCTCAACTTGTTCAACAAACCCAACCTGACCATTGGCTCCATCGGGTTGTCGCGAACCACATCGATCAATGCGGGAGTGGGGGGCTTCGGGGGCGGAACCACTAAGTCCGACGACGGATCGGCTTCGTTTTTCAAGATCACCGTTCCGCCGGGACAACTCCTTACTTCCCTTGTCCAGAGTGTCAACATCGGCGCTTGCACCGTCAGCACATTTTCCGGTCAGAATGCAAACCCGCTCACTGGACTGACGATCCAGGGTCTCGACGCGGGCGCCTCCATCGGTGTTACCGGACCAGGCGGCAATCGCACCCTGACCAAGACCAATATCCCCAGCATTGGTCCCGTCTACAACGCCAAGTTGGGCGATGCCACGCCGGGGAACTATCTGGATCCGGGCACCTACACCATCGCCGGACCGGGTGGTCCGGATGTGGGGAGCTTCAACGTAGCGCTGACTGTTCCCCCCGCACTGGTCTGGACCAATCAGGAGAGCATCAACACGGTTACCCGCGCCAATGGATTGCCCGTTACCTGGACCGGTGGAGATCCAAATGGATATGTAGATATCACGGGCTACAGCTTCACCGGGCAGACCGCTACCAACATCGTGGTCGCCTTGTTCACCTGCCGGGCTAAGACCAGCGACGGAAGCTTCACCGTCCCGCCCCTGGTGTTGTTATCAATTCCGCCCAGTGGCAGCATTGCGGGATTTGCCATTCCCGGAGATCTCTCGGTCGGGACCAGCATCGTGCCCAAAAACTTCACCGCCACCGGGTTGGATTACGCGGTCGCCACGTCCCTTGTTTCCACCGCTAAATCGGTCACCTACCAGTAGCGGCCTGGTTTACCCAAGGGGATCATTTTTTGAAGATCCCCTTGGGAATCATCCCGTGTACACCTTTGGTTCCGTCCACCAGCTGCGTGATTTCGAAATCCACGGCGGTGCTCGCCAGCATGTAGGCATCTTCCCGGGATAACCCCTTTACGCTCACCAGAAAGTCCAGCGTTTCGCGCACCGCCAGTTTGGTGGCCTCCGTTAAATCTTCGTGAATACCCATCGTAATGAAGTGGGTGGGGGTCTCGGCGCGCGGCCAGTTCAGGTGCAGATCTTTCCTGACAATGAACTGAAACGTGCCCGTGAGTTCGGTCTCCAGTGCTGTAATATCCACCTCGCCGTTGCCTTGTCCGGCATGGCCATCGCCCGCCTCAAAGAGCGCGCCCTTGGCATGCACGGGAATGAACAACGTGGTCCCCGCCACCAGGCGCTTGTTGTCCAGATTTCCAGCGTGACTTCCCGGCGGGGCGCTGTTCACGCGTCCTTTCGCCTCAGGCGGCGCAACGCCCATGCTTCCGAAAAAGGGCTGGCACGGAATGGTGATGGAATCCGAAAAGTGCGCCAGGTTGCGCTGGCGGTCCAAGGGAATTATTTTCATGCGGGCCGCCGCGAAGTCGTCCGGAAGGAACCCGGATCCAGGCCTATATCCGTTGTAGGCGTAGGGCGACATCATCTCGATTTTCCCGATGCGTACCTCCAGCACGTCCCCCGGTTCCGCGCCTTCCACGTAAACCGGTCCCGTCAGAATGTGCCCGCCCGGTCCTTTGTCGGTCACCTCCTGATAAATCTTCCGCAGCGCGGGTGAAATTTGATCGGCCGCTATACCTGCCGCCTCAAAGCGTGCCGGGCTGCCTGTCGAGACCGTCTCCATCCGGACCGTATCCCCAGACTTCACCCGGAGCACTGGCTTGGCCGCCGCCGAGTAGTAGCCCCACACCACCGTCGCAGGAGTCGCTTTTAATTCATGCGTTTCCGCGGCGCAGTTTTTCAGGCCGCCCCACAAGAGCAAGCCAATAATGCAAAATAGAAGATTATTCAACATGGTTTGGTTGATAATAGCAATTTGCGAACGGGGAGGCTGATGTGGTGCTGCTGCTCTTTGGGCCGCCAGGTTGCGGCAAGGGGACGCAGTCGCGGCTGATCACAAACTGGTTGAACATCCCCGCCATTTCCACCGGCGAGATGTTGCGTGCGGAAATCCGGTCTGGCATCGGTTATGGCCAGGCGGCGTGTTCCATCATGGCCAGCGGTGGATTGGTTAGTGACGGCCTGGTAAACGAAATGCTGGTCGCGCGGGTGGCTCACCCCGATTGCGAGGGCGGCGTTCTGCTGGATGGCTATCCGCGCACTGTGGAACAAGCTGAGTTTCTGGACGGGGTCCTGGCCGACCGCAAGATGCCTCCGGCTATTGTCCTGCACTTGGACGTTCCCAACGCGGCGCTCATCGGCCGCATGTCGTCGCGCCGCCAGTGCGCTGCGTGTTCGCGGGTTTACAACCTGCTGCACGAACCGTCTAAAACGGCAGGCGTTTGCGATGACGATGGCACGCCGTTGATCACTCGCAAGGACGACCGCGAGGAGGTGGTGCGCGCCCGTCTGGAAATGTACGACGAGGTGACGCGCCCCGTGCTTGCCCATTACCAGCATCACAACTACCACCAGATTCAAGGCGACCGTTCCCCCAGTTATATTTTTGAGGTAATTCAAGGAATCCTAGAGCTACAACTAGGAAGAAACGGCCGCGGGCACTAGTCCCAAAGCCGTTTTGGTATACTCAGAGGCGGATGTTCCCTTTCCTCCGCGCCTGCGGATCCACTTTCGGCCGGGCCTTCCATCCGCTGTCCTCCCTGAAATCTTTGCTTCCGAATGAAACTTAGCGTTCAGATCAACCGTGGCATTGAGTCTCTTTTTGGGACCCGTGATGAAAATCTTCGACTTCTGGAGACCGGCCTCGCGGTTGAAATCCGCCTCCTGAGCGAAGTGATCGAAATTGAAGGCGACGAAGCCAATGTTATCCGCGTCGCCAGTATTCTAGAAGATTATTTCGCCCTGGTGAAGGAAGGGCAGGCATTTGCCAGTGGGGACCTCACCAGTTATCTCCGGGTGGTATCGCAGGATCCCGAAGTCACGCTGCGGAGCCTGGTTCATAGCGGCCGGCAGCGCAATTTCGGTAAAAAGGTACTGGCCCCGAAGACCGTCAATCAACGCCGCTACGTGGAAGCCATCGAACGTCACGATTTAGCCTTTGGCATCGGCCCGGCGGGTACCGGCAAAACTTATCTGGCCGTCGCGATGGCCGTGTCGGCGCTGCTCAGCAAGCGCGTCAGCCGCATCGTTCTTACGCGGCCGGCGGTGGAGGCGGGAGAAAAGCTGGGGTTCCTGCCCGGTAACCTGCAGGAGAAAGTGGACCCCTACCTGCGCCCCCTGTACGACGCCTTGTACGA
>JBBQUE010000533.1:0-3529 GCA_038212805.1 Bryobacterales bacterium
TGAGCGATGGCCGGGTTGTCGCTTCCGCGCAGCCGGGTAAGGAGTTTTTCAGCCTCATCATATTTCTCCGCATTCAGATACCACCCGGCCAGGTTGGCCTTGTACATTTCTTCGCGGGGCTTCAGCTCGATGGCCCGCCGCTGGTTCAGGATTGCTCCGGGTAGATCGTGGGACTGGTTCAGGGAAATCGCCAGTAGATTGTAAGCGTCTGCCATCTCCGGGTTGAGGGCAATCGCCTTTTGCGCTTCCGCCTGTATCTTCTCGCGCTCGGCCGGATCATTCATGCCGCGGCGCGACAGCAGCATCGCGTAATAGTAATGAACCATCGGATCTTTGCCGCCGGATGCGGCCGCTTCCGCGATGTGAGGCTCGGCGGCATCGAGGTCATTGCGCGACATATAAGCGTAGCCCAAGCCCCGTTGCGCCGAGGCGTTATGGGGATCAAGCTTCAGCACCTGCTCGTACTCGCCGATGGCCTTGTCGCGATAATCGGGGCTGCTGAAATGCATGTCGGCGATGGCGCCCAGCGCTCCCGAGTCTTCCATCGATCGCGCCGTATAGGTCACGCTCTGGATGTTGGCCGGGGCCGGCATCGAGTAATACGAAAGATTTCCATGGTGGCGATATTCATTCATCTCACGGTCGAACTGCTTTAAAGTCCAGCCGAATGCCTTCTGCAGAGCCGGTTCGACCGGCATCTTCTGGTTCATCGTCAGATCGAAATATTGCTGCAGCGCGGGCAGCTTTTTATTGTCGAACATGTAATGCACCACCAGCCAGGATTGCGCATAGAGCATGTTGCGAGCGTCCCCATTCTCGTTGTAGATCCGCGATTCATGCTGCACGTTGAGCAGGGTAGAGGCCGGCATCAGCGATCCCCCTTCCTGGAAAACGTATTTCTCCGTGTCCGGAATCCCGCCCACCTCCACAATCTTGTCGGTAAGTTTTACGGATGAGTAAAATTCCGCGAATCCTTCGTCGAACCACAGGGGCGTTGGCGGGAAGTTGGAATTGAGCAGCAGATGCGCGTACTCGTGAAAGACCACCGGCCAGCCCGCCTCTGAGCTCAAGTCCAGGGCGATAAAATTCTGGTCCGCTCCCTTCTCAAACAAACCGGCCAGGTCGATGGGCTTGCCCTTGAACAGCGGGGCCACCTGCTTCAATCCTTTATTGTTGCGAAACGCCAGAACCTCCAGCGGGACGGAGAGGGTAACGTCCTTCTTGCCCATGAGCACGCCGAACACCGCCTGCATCTGCTCCAGGCGCAGCGCAACATCGCGCCCGCGCTTTTCGCCGGCGTCGGTAAACACCGTGAAGTGCGGGGATTTTACTTCAGTCCACTTGTCGGCGGCCGCCGCGCCGGGGAGATTCAGCAGGCCAAGAAACACTATGAGGATCAGGGAATTAGTTCGCATGACGCGCATCATACTCTGCGCCAAAGGCGTCACTGGAAAATTCGCCAGAGTGTTTCGTTTTCAGCGAACTGTGGCCAAGGAGCGCACTGATATACCCCAATCGTCTTTTCGATCAACGCCAAGATTCACTCTTCCAAATTCCCATTTCGGGAACATACTTAAAGATAAAGATTTGGCGGCGCACCAACCGCGGCGGGGCCCTCGTCACGTCAACGGGTGATGGAGCGCACAGACGCTCACCGAGGATAAGAGTGGACTGGTAGGGAAGACGAGAGGATAAAGAAGATGAAAACCAATAAAGAATTGCAACGGCGGGTTATGGACGAGCTGCAATTTGAACCGAGCGTCGACTCGGCCGCCATCGGAGTTACTGCCAATGAAGATATCGTTACCCTCACCGGAACTGTGAACAGCTATGCTGAAAAAACAGCGGCGGTCCGGGCCAGCGAACGCGTCAGCGGCGTGGGCGCAGTCGTGAATAATATGCATGTGGAGCTGCCCAGCCTCCACCTCCGCAATGATGAAGACCTGGCTCGGTCGGTGCTGCATTCATTTGAATGGAGCGTTCTCATTCCTCACAACCAGATCAAGGTAAAAGTTGAGAACGGATGGGTCGTGCTGGAAGGCAAGGTCGACTACAAGTACCAGAAGACTGCCGCGGAAGAGGCCATTTACAACCTTACCGGAGTGAGGGGCCTGAGTAACTCCATCGAAGTCATCCCCGTGCCCAACGTGGGAGAAGTGAAGTCAAAAATCGAAAACGCATTTCGCCGGGCTTCAGAAATTGACGCCAAGAACATCAAGGTGGACGTGTTCAACGGCGAGGTCACGCTGCGCGGCCAGGTGCACTCCCGGACTGAACGCGTTGCAGCAGAAAACGCGGCCTGGTCTGCTCCTGGCGTGCGCCAAGTGAAGGATGAAATGACCATTCCGGCGTAAGCCGCTGTTTTGGGAACCTTGAAGCCGGATCGCCAAACACTCTCTGGAGTGGAGGGCACCGGCTTTTTTCTGAGATTTCTACCCGGCTGCAACCGCGCCAGAGTTGAGGCGTATGGTAATGAATGGGGAAGAGAGAGAGGCATTTATGGTGCTGAGCTCGAAACTACCCGGGGTGACCGGTGCGAAACCGCAGGGTCGCGGCGCCGGAACGATGAAGGCGCTGATCTTCCACGGGCCGGGAAAGATTGCCCTGGAAGAAATTCCCATTCCCACGCCAGGGAATGGAGAAGTGGTGGTCCGGGTCACACTGACCACGATCTGCGGCACCGACCTGCACATTCTGCGGGGCGAATATCCGGTCAAGAAAGGTCTGACGATCGGGCACGAACCGGTGGGCCGCATCCACGAGATCGGTCCGGGAGTCTCGGGATACGCGGTCGGCGATCGGGTACTGGTTGGGGCCATCACTCCGTGCGGCCAGTGCGGCTATTGCCTTGATGGACATCTTTCACAGTGTGGCGGAGCAATCGGCGGATGGCGATTCGGGAACACCTTAAACGGCGCCCAGGCCGAGTATCTGCTCGTCCCTTACGCTCAGGCCAATCTGGCAAAGATTCCCGGCGACTTGTCCGACCGGCAGGTGGTGCTGCTCGCCGACATTGCATCCCCCGGGGTTTCCGCGGCGGAGAGTGGTGGAGTTACGCTGGGCGACAGCGTCGCCGTTTTCGCCCAGGGCCCTATTGGACTTTGCGCGACCCTGGGCGCCCGTCTCCGGGGCGCGGCGCACATTATAGCGGTCGAAGGCGATCCCTTCCGGCAGCAGATGGCAAAACGCATGGGCGCAAGTGTGGTGCTTGACGCCAAAGATCCTGATCTGATCGCGCAGATCAAGGCCGAAACCGATGGCCAGGGGGTGGATGTCGCCATCGAAGCCTTGGGCCTGCAAGCCACTTTTGAAAACGCTCTGCGATCGCTGAAACCTGGTGGAACGCTGTCGAGTCTGGGCGTCTACCCCGGCAAGCTGACGATTCCTGAGGATGCCTTCGCCGCCGGCCTGGGAGATTACAAGATCGTGACTACCCTCTGTCCTGGAGGCAAGGAGCGCATGCGGAGAATGATGGCCCTGGTCTCCGACGGAAGAGTGGATCTTACCCCCCTGCTCACCCATACTTTCC
>JBBQUE010000534.1:0-3521 GCA_038212805.1 Bryobacterales bacterium
AAGTTCTTCCGCGTCCCCGATGGGAGTCTGGTAGTTACCGCGATTCTCAACGCGCCGGAAACCGCGATAGAAGTTATCGCCCGCCTCGCCGCGTATAAACAGTGCGCCCGGAACGCCGAAGTAACTGCCGGTGAAGCTTCCCGGAGTTGCGGCCACTAAGTCGTTTACGGTCTTCATGTCGTATCGGGTAATCATCTCGCTCGGAATCACTGAGATGGATCGTGGGGTTTCCGCCAACGGCGTATTCAACCCAAACACGCTGGGCGTGGGCGCGCTGGGAACAACCTCAAACGGATCCAACTTGGCGTTGACGTCCACCGTGGTGGTATTCGCGCTGGGCTGCAGCGTCAACGGGGCCGTGGAACCCTCCGCGGCTATAGAAACCCCGGTCTTTTCAAACGGAGCAAACCCCGGAAATTCCACGCGGAGGGTGTAAGTGCCCACCGGCATGCCTTGAAAGAGATACTGTCCGGCGGCATCCGCCAGAGTGCTTTGCTCACGATTAGTCTTCTGTTCAACTGCTTTGATTTTGGCGCCTGAGATAGCGGCTCCCGATGGGTCGGTTATACTCCCCGAGAGGTTGCCGGTAGACGGAGCCTGGGCGGCCAGCAGGCCTGCCGCGGCCAAAAGAAGAAAGCCCGCACGCAGTGCGTGTGGCGTAAAAATTCGGTTCATGAGTGTCCCCTACGTTCTGCTATGTTTGTGAATCGGTAAACTTAGCAGGTCCGAGTCCCATCGAAACCGGTCACTGGCGGACAGTACGAATTGGTCAACTGGGACCGCTCCGAGCCGCCAGAAGCAAGTTCGGCGGGCGTTCTGATTCGTTGGGGACGACCTAGCCTGATTGTGTAATCAGATATCAGCGGTTAGCCTGATTTAGCGAGTTTAGGGTTAACGCTTCCGCCGGGTCAAATAGAAATTGTGAATAGATGCGATCAGCAATACTGGGGTATGTTCGTACGAACGCTTCTGTTGCTCGTTCCCGCCGCCCTGATGGCCGCGCCCCGCCTGGACCCTGCCCTTACGGCCAATCTCTCCGGCCTTTCGAACCAGCAGATTATGGCCGACCCGCAAGGCAACATCGTGATCGCCGGCCAATCGCGCGATTGCTCGCTGCCGGTAGTGAAGCCGCTCAGCACGTGCGGGCCGCTCTGGATTGCCAAGCTAGACCCCACCGGGCGGACCCTCATCTTCGCCACCTACCTCGCCGCGGCGATGTTCGTCCAGGGAGCAGGCGTCGACCACGACGGCAACATCCTCGTCGCGGGTGTTACTGGCACCGCCGGACTCCCCGTCGTCAATCCGGCCCAGGCCGCCTTGCGCGGGCCGTCGAACTTCTATGTCCTAAAACTCGCCTCGGATGGATCGCGCATGATCTATGCCACCTACCTGGGCGGATCGGGCCACGATACTCTCCGCTGGGTGCAGGTGGACCCCGCGGGATCCGTCTATCTCTTCGGCTACTCCGATTCAGCCGATTTCCCCTCCACGCAATCCCTCAAGAGCGTTGCCAACGGCTTCACTGTCATCGCCAAGCTCACGCCCCACGGCCGTTTGGCATACGGCGCGTCCATGCCGTACTCATTTGCCTTCCGAGGTTTCCAGGTTGATTCCGCCGGCGTGGTCTGGTTCAACACCGACACCGAGACGTTGAAACTCTCGGCCGACGGCGGCACTCTGGCCCGAACCGCGCTCCCCGCCTGGACCCGCGGAGTGTCCCCTTGGATTCTCCCAACCCGCGATGAAGGCTACTGGCTCACCGGCGGCGTAAGCAACGGCCTGCTCCCGGTAACCAGTAACGCAGCCCAGCCTCTGAGCGGTGCGCCGGCCCACGTGCGCTTTGAGAGCGGACAGTTCTACCCGCCCGCCCGCCGCATGCTGGCCCACCAGGTCAATGGGTTTGGGGTGGATCCCTTTGAACGCTTCCGCCTCTATGCCGCTACCGACGGCGGGTTGTTCCGTTCCGAAGACAACGGCTGGACCTGGGATCTGGTGCGCGCCGGCGTGGCCACCGCCATCGTGGTGGATCCGTTTGATCAGAACTGCTTGTATGTAGCGTCCGGTCCGGTCTGGAGGTCCATCAACCGCGGCGAAACGTGGACCGCCACCGGCGGCGTTTCCGTCACCTCCATCGCGGCTGACCCGAACGTTCCGGGCCTGCTCTACGCTACCGGCCAATCCTTCTACCGCAGCCCCAACAGCGGCCAAAACTGGATTCAATATGATTTTCCCACCGACCCCAGCGGCGGCACTCCTTCCTCGGTGCTGTTCACTATCCCTTACCAGGTCCGCGCCGACCCTATGAATCCCAACCGCATCTACATCCTCACCTACACGCGCTGCCTCGGATTCTGTCCGGGCAGTGTCAGCCTCTACCGGAGCGACGACGTTGGCAACACGCTCCGAAAAATCGATGCGTTCTTTGAACTCGATACCAATTCCGATCTCCAGATCGATCCCGCTTCGGGCGACATTTTCCTGCGCGGCGGAAAAGGAATAACCGTATTTCGAGGGGGCGACCTTACCTCGCCCACCCGGATTCTTAACGACGGCGTGACCGCCTTGGCCGTGGACCCGATTCAATCCGGCTCGGTAGCCGTGGCGCTGGCCGATGGCTCTCTGGTAACCAGCCTGGATGGAGGAGCAAACTGGAGCACCGCCGGGAAATCCACCGCCACCGCGCTGCGGATGACCTTCTCCGATGGCGGCGTTCTGAACCTGAGCCAGGCCGTGCCAGCCAACGATGCCTTCCTCTTCAAGTTTGATTCGCGCTGCAATATCACTTACGGCAGTTATTTCGGAGGCGGTTCCGTCACCGTGGAATTTGTCGCCACGGGCGGAAATGGCCACCTGTTTATCGGAGGGACCACGGATAATACTGGCTTCACCGCCGAGTTCGACAACTCCGGCACACTGCTATTCTCCACGCTGGTCGGCGGTCCGGGGCAGGCCACCGTGAAAGCCGGCTTCCCGGTGGCGGATGGCTCCATTCTGTTGAGCGGCTTCACCACGGGCAGCTTCCCGCCGTTGCAACCCTCCGCGCTGGGAGCCGGCGACACTTTCCTTGTCCGCCTACGGTAAGAAAGTTGTAAATACCTGTGCCGCGCTCAGTCCGGCTTTGTCTTGCCTAATGTGACGCAACGGAATTGAGAGCGCTGCCAAGCGCGCGATCTCATTGCTCGAAACCGCGCGTTTCGCGCGCCACTGCCGGGGCTTCTTACAGATCGCGAAAGGGGGCCGGAAATCGCCCGAATTCATCTCCGTCAAGCCCGCCGTGGTTTGCGCCCGGCGCGCCTTCTCCATCGTCGATCCGTAACGGCCCCCATCCAGGTCGGCCTTCGCGGATTTCAGCAACCCGCCGGGATCGCCCTGCGCCCCAGCCAGCACGCCATCGCGAAAACATTTGCGCGGCGCAAGACCAAGCCGAATCTTAACGCGGCCAGCCGAATCAGAACAGCGCCGTGGTGTTTAGTACTTTCACATTCACGCCATGCCTGCGCGCTTGCTCCACCAGGTCTTTG
>JBBQUE010000535.1:0-3516 GCA_038212805.1 Bryobacterales bacterium
GGAAGGCCGTGCCGGTCTGGAAGGAGAACGCCGGTCCACCGTTCGCGGGCGTAATTACTAAGGAGGGCGCGGTGCCAATCGTGATGTTGACCTGAACCGAGAGCGGTGCTCCGCCGCCCTGGGGCGTCAGGACGATGTTCGCCGTATACTGGCCCGACGTCTGTCCCGTCGGGTTTGCGCTTACGGTCAAAGAGGCGGCCGTCCCGGCAGTTACCGTCTGCGACGGCGGATTCACCGTCACCCAGGAAAGCCCCACTGCCTGGGCCGTAAACGTGGCCGATGCATTTGCGATGTTCACTGACAAAGCCTGATTCACCGTAGCCGAGCTGCCGGTGGGAATGGAAATGTTCAGGGGCGAGGGAAATGCGGTCAGCGTGCTGAGCCCTGTCCCGCCACTCCCGCCGTTCACCGATACCGGAACAGTAAACGATCCGCCATCGGTGGTGTTTACCAACACGCTGCCGCTATAGCCCGTGCCGGCCACCAGGTTCGCGGGGCTCACCGTCACCTGCAAAATCTGCGGGTTGGAGGACGAAATGGAAAACGTCGGCGGGACTACGCTCAACCAGCCGCTGCCGTTCGCCACCGTAACCGTGGCGGTTCCATTTACCAGTGCGTTCGATGTTGTGGTGATCTGCACCTGCTGATTGGCCGGCTGGACGCTGCCCGCTGTCACTGTATAGGACAATGTGGCTGGGTTGCCCGAGAGTCCAGTACCGATCACGGCCGGCGTGATGGTCAAGCTCACCGGAATGGAAAGCACGGATGTGGCCGAGCCTTGCGGGGTAACAGAAATGCTCCCGGTATACGTGGCCGCCTGCATGCTGCCTGGCGTAACCGTAACCGAGAAGGTGGTGGGGTAGCCGGGGCTTACCGCTATGCCAGCTTGGCTAGCCTGAAGCCAGGTCACAGACGACGCCAGGTTTACGTTGGTAGCCGTTCCGCTGGTGGAAAGCTGCACGGTTTGACTGGCGCTGGGGGTTCCGGCCGGAACCGAAAATAGCACTGGGCTGGGGTTCGCGCTGAACGTTCCCCCGGGATTTCCGCCCGGCGTAACCACATTGTAGGTGGCCTGGATAATAATCGGTGCTTGCATCCCGGAAGTGGGCGCGATGGTGATGGACCCCGGATAGGTGCCCAGTGCTAGGTTCGGATTGCCGACCGCCACGCTCAGAAGCAGCGGCGCCGTGCTGGCCGTCCCGCCGGTGGGAAATACCGACAGCCAGTTACCGGTGGAAGACGTGGTTGCGGTGAAGCCCTGTGTTCCAGCCGCCGTCGAGATGGTCACCGTCTGGGGCTGGGGCGTTCCGTTCGTTGAACTGAACGTCAGATTCAGCGGTGCCACGGAGAGCGCGTTTTGCCCCAGCGCTGTGTTGGATGTACCCAACCACGCGGCGGACATTAGAAATAGAAAAGTGACGCTATGTCGTAGATTTTTGGGCGGAAATTTCACAAGGCCTCCCATAATTCTCTTTTAGCCTATCCTAACTGGTAGCAAGCGATAGGCCATATTTATAACAGTACAGCTTCTCTCGAAAATGTTCCAGAATTAAATTGCCTCACCGTCCGCTCCGTCCTTGGCCGTCGCTGTGCCAAAAGGTGTGCCAAAATCGAGATTCATGCCTTCCGGCCGCATTTCTCTGTTTGTGACCTGCGTTGTGGATCAGCTGTTTCCCCGTGCCGGATTAGCCATGGCCGAAGTGCTGGAAGGGCTAGGGTACGATGTCGATTTTCCTGAAGCTCAGACCTGTTGTGGGCAGCCCGCTTTCAACAGCGGTTACCATGCGCCAGCCCACGGAATGGCCCGTCATTTCCTGAATGTATTCAAGGATTCCGAATACGTTGTGGTGCCGTCCGGATCCTGCACCAGCATGATTTCACACCACTACGAAGAGCTCTTTGAGCACGAACCGGAGGCCCTCGCGGAGGTCCGCCGCCTCACGCCCCGCGTCTGGGAATTTTCGAAATTCCTGCTGGAGGTGGCCCAGGTGGACGACGTCGGCGCATCCTTTCCCGGGGTGGTTACTTACCACGACAGTTGCCATGCCCTGCGCGATCTCGGGATCAAAACCGGACCCCGCCGCCTGCTCTCGAAAGTACGCGGCCTGACACTGCGCGAAATGGATGCTTGCGAGGAATGTTGCGGATTCGGTGGGACATTTTCGGTCAAATTCCCAGAAATTTCCGGGGGCATGGCCCGGACTAAAATCGAATCCATAAAACGAACCCAGGCCAGCACCGTGGTCTCTATCGATTCCAGTTGCCTCATGCAACTGCAGGGCGCAATCGCGCGCGCCGGTCTGCCCATCCGGACCATGCACCTGGCGGAAATTCTCGCGTCCCGGTAAAACCCATGCCCACAGCTCCCCCGCTCAAGATCAAGGAAACCATCGCCGACCCCAATCTGCAACTCGCCATCTACGGCGCAACCGGCCGTTTGATGCAGTTGCGCGCCGGGGCCGTTCACGGCGATACATTGCCCGCGTATCAGGACCTCCGCACCCAGGCCAATCTCGTAAAAAAGCACACCATTGAGAACCTGGATTTCTACCTGCAGCAATTTCAGGCCAATGTGGAAGCCCATGGCGGCCACGTGGTATTTTGCCGCGATGCCGCCGACGTGGCCGATTTCGTTCTCGGGCTGGCGAAAGAACGCCAGGCGCATTTGCTGGTGAAGTCGAAATCCATGACCACCGAGGAGATCGACCTGAATGAGCATCTGGAACACCACGGCTTGGAATCGGTCGAGACCGACTTAGGCGAGTTCATTTTGCAGTTGGCCCATCAGCGCCCCTATCATATTGTGGCTCCGGCGCTGCACCTGACCCGCTACGATGTGGCCGACATCTTCACGGAGAAGCTGGGCGTGGAGCGCGAAGTGGTGATTGAGAAGCAAACCATGATCGCCCGCCACGTATTAAGGGACAAGTTCCTGGCGGCGGATATTGGCATCACCGGCGCGAACTTCCTGGTGGCGGATTCCGGGGCCGTGGTGGTGGTGGAAAATGAGGGGAACGCGCGGCTCTCGTCTTCCACTCCGAAGATCCATATCGCCATCGCGGGGATTGAGAAGCTGATTCCACGGGCGCAGGATCTGGCGGTGTTTCTAAACTTGCTGGGGCGTAGCGCCACCGGCCAGCCCCTGACGGTGTATACGTCGTTCCTTTCCGGTCCGCGGCGGGAAGGCGAAGTGGATGGCCCGGAGGAATTTTACGTGGTGCTGCTCGATAACGGCAGAACCAAACTGCTGGCGGACCCGGAGAAGCGGCAATCGCTCTATTGCATTCGCTGTGGGGCATGCCTGAACCACTGTCCGGTGTACCGCAAGATTGGCGGTCACAACTATCCCTGGATTTATTCCGGCCCCATCGGAGCCATTCTCACCCCCCAGTTTCATGGCGTTTCTAAAGATCCGTGGCTGCCGTTTGCCTCCAGCCTGTGCGGGGCCTGTGAGGAGGTTTGCCCGGTCAAGATACAGATTCCAAAGCTTTTGCTGCGCCTGCGGGCCGATGTCAC
>JBBQUE010000536.1:0-3515 GCA_038212805.1 Bryobacterales bacterium
CCCGAAAACATTTCAGGCCCATGGCAGGTAGCCCCGCACACCTTTTGCGTTACGTCACGCCCGGGCCCATCGGGCAAAGGGCGCCCTGGGCGTCCCGGCGGAGTCTGCGCCACCATTACCGCGGCTGCAATCGCCGCCGCGAAAATCCACTTGGTTTTTGACTGCCTCATCAGACGCTGATTGTATCAGCGCGCGAAATGAATCTGCGGTACCCTTCGTTATTACCCCACTTATTACCCAATGGAAAGATTCACCGGCCTCCTCGGCATCATTGCGATTCTCGTCCTGTGTTACCTGCTGTCGTCCCACAAAAAGGCGATTCAACCGCGCGTGGTCCTTTGGGGCCTGGGATTGCAATTCGCCTTCGCGTTCCTGGTGCTGAAAACTGGATTCGGCCGGGTCTTCGACGCCGCCAGCAAAGGCGTGAACGCGCTGCTGCATTACTCTGAGGCGGGCAGCAGTTTCGTCTTCGGCAATGTACTGGGAAGCAATGCGCAGTTCGGAGTCGTCTTTGCGTTCCAGGTGCTGCCTATCGTGATTTTCATCGCCAGCTTCTTTTCCATCCTTTATTACCTGGGCGTGATGCAGTGGCTGGTGAAGTTCATGGCCATTGTGATGCAGCGCGTGATGGGGGCCAGCGGCGCGGAAGCCACCAACGTTGCCGCCAGCATTTTCATGGGCCAAACCGAAGCCCCGCTCACCATCAAACCCTTCCTGGCCGGGCTTACGGAATCGGAACTGTTCACCGTGATGGTGAGCGGTATGGCGCACGTCTCGGGCGCGGTGATGGGCGCTTACGTCCTGATGGCGCACGTGGACGCCAAGCATCTGCTAACCGCCGTGATCATGACTGCGCCCGCCACCATCATGCTCTCAAAGATCCTGAAGCCGGAGGTAGACCAACCCGCCACGGCTGGGGACGTGAAAGTGACTGTCGAAAAGCCCGGGGTGAATATCATCGACGCAGCCGCGCGCGGGGCTGGCGACGGGTTGCAACTGGCGCTGAACATCGGCGCGATGATCATCGCGTTCCTTTCCTTGATCGCCATGGCCAATGGCATTTTGGGCGCGATCTTCCACATCTCCCTGCAGGAGATCTTCGGCAAACTCTTCGCCCCGGTGGCATGGCTGCTGGGTGTGCGCTTTGAGGATTGCGCGACCATTGGCAGCTTGCTGGGGACGCGGCTGGTGCTGAATGAATTTATTGCGTTTCAAGCCCTGGGGCCGCTGGAAAAGACCATGGATCCGCGCTCGTTCGTCATCGCCACCTACGCTTTGTGCGGCTTCGCTAATCTTAGTTCCATCGCCATCCAGATTGGCGGCATCGGGGCGCTGGCTCCTTCCCGCAAGTCGGACCTGGCTCGCCTGGGATTGAAGGCCGTCCTGGCCGGCACCCTGGCTAATTTCATGACTGCCTGCATTGCCGGTATGCTTCTTTAGCTATGTCCGAAATCAAACAATCCGCCATCGCTTTCCTTCGTTCGAAAACGGCTGCTCTGCCACGTCTGGGTCTGGTTCTTGGTAGCGGACTGGGCGACTTGGCAAGCGAATTGGAAGGCGCGGTTATCATTTCCTACCGCGACATTCCCGGCTGGCCGCCTTCCACCGTGATTGGCCATTCGGGCCAGCTCATTTTGGGACGGCTGGGTGGCGTAGAGGTGGCCGTGATGGCCGGGCGCAACCACGTTTACGAAGGCTATTCCGCCGCCCAAGTGGTTTACGGGGTGCGTGTGCTGCACGGCTTCGGTGTGGATTCCATGATCTTCACCAACGCCGCCGGCGGCATCAACCTGCGGTATCAGCAGGGCGGGCTGGTCCTGATCACAGACCATATCAACCTGCAAGGGGCCAACCCGTTGACCGGGCCAAATGACGATGCGCTGGGTCCCCGCTTCCCCGACATGTCCGAAGCCTACTGCTTGGCGTACCGGACCATCGCGCTCGATGCCGCTGCCCGCCTAGGAATTCCGCTGGAGCAAGGCGTGTACGCCGCCGTGGCCGGTCCGTCGTACGAAACGCCCGCGGAGATTCGCTATCTGCGCGCGATTGGCGCGGACCTGGTGGGCATGTCCACGGTCCCGGAAGTGATCGCCGTGAACCATATGGGCATGCGCTGCCTGGGGATCTCATGCGTCACCAACATGGCGGCCGGTGTTCTTCCGGGTAAACTGGTTCATGAAGAGGTGATGGAGGCCGGACGCCGGGTACGCGAAACTCTGCTTACGTTAATCAAGGCCATTCTTCCGCAGCTATGAACGACTTAGCCCAAGCCGCCCTGTCCGCGCGCGAACACGCCCATGCGCCTTACTCCAAATTTAAGGTAGGGGCGGCGCTGGAACATAAATCCGGCCGTGTGTTTACCGGCTGCAATGTGGAAAACGCCAGCTACGGGCTCACGCTGTGCGCCGAACGGGTGGCGGTTTTCAAAGCCATTTCCGAAGGCGCTCACCCACGCGAGTTCACCCGCATTGCCGTGGCAGCGGACACCCCATCCCCCACGCCCCCCTGCGGAGCCTGCCGCCAGATCCTGTGGGAGTTCTGCGGGCCCATCGAACTGACGCTGGTGAATCTGCACGGTGCCACCGAAACTGTAAACCTGGCCGACCTGCTCCCGAGGGCTTTCGATGATTCGTTTTTGCCTTAGCCTGTTCGCATTGTTCGCACTGACCGCGGAAGCCGCCGAGCGCGTCGATCTCATCTACACGGCCCGCTACGTAGTCACCATGGACGCGGCCCGGACCCTGATCGAGAACGGTGCTGTCGCGGTGCGCGGTGATCACATTGTAGCCGTCGGCCCCACCGCCGTCATCACCAGGCAGTACATCGCCGCTCAACGGATAGACCGCCCCACGGGCCTTTTGATGCCGGGCCTGATCAATACCCACACGCACGCGTCCATGTCACTCTTCCGCGGCTTGGCGGACGACCTGCGTCTGCAGGAGTGGCTGGAGAAATACATCTTCCCCGCCGAGGCCCGGAACGTGGATGCCGCCTTCGTCGAAGCCGGCGCCCGCCTGGCCTGCCTGGAGATGATGCTCTCCGGCACCACCACCTACGTGGACATGTACTTCTTCGAAGACCACGTGGCGGAAGCCACCCGCGCCGCTGGCCTCCGCGCGGTTCTGGGTGAGACCATCATCGGCTTCAAGGATCCCGATTCCGCCACGCCCGAAGCGGGTCTCGCCTATGCCGAGAAATTCATCCAGCGCTTCCAGGGCGACCCGCTGATTGTTCCCGCCGTGGCCCCGCACGCCTTATATACGAATAGCGATGCCTCCCTGCGGGGCGCGCGCAAACTGGCTTACATGTACGGCGTTCCCCTGGTTACCCCCCTCCCCGAAACCACCATGCAAAACGACGACACCCGCGCCCAGCATGGCGGCATGAGCCCCACCCAATACCTGGATTCGCTGGGCGTGTTCAACGGGCCCACCATTGCGGCCCATGGCGTCTGGCTGGACGATGCCGATATCGCGATTCTGAAACAGCGCGGCGTGGGCGTGGCGCATAACCCC
>JBBQUE010000537.1:0-3502 GCA_038212805.1 Bryobacterales bacterium
CGCTGATCAAAATCAGCTACCGAAAGGGGAACGCGGAAGAGACAGTCTTAGGCCGGCTAGAGGGAGTGGTGCACTATTGCGTTTACCGCGAAATTGGATACTTCGTGGGGGTCAGGTTCGGAGAGGGGTTCCGTTGGTCACAAAAAGACTTTAGGCCCCTGCACTTGGTGGATCCCCGCCGTTTGGCGATCCGGGGATCAAAAATCGAATGAGACCCAGGAACTAAGCGCTAAACCTTTCACGCTCCAGTAGTCAGGTCCTACCGCCCAAAATAATCGGAGTTCCTCTTGGTAAAGTCGTTCCACTTTTCCGGGAGATCGTCGAGAGCGAATATCGCGGAGACAGGGCACACCGGCACACATGCGCCGCAATCGATACATTCAACCGGGTCGATATAGATCATCTCCGCGTCAGCGAAGCCGGTAGCGTCCTTCTTCGGGTGGATGCAATCCACCGGACAGGCATCGACACAGGCAGTGTCCTTGGTTCCAATACAGGGTTCAGCGATTACGTAAGCCATGAAATATCCGTGGTGCCGGTCAACGGCAGAAGGGGAAACTTCGAGTATAGCGTCTCAATTGAGGACGGTATCGCCGAATCGCCGAATGGAGAGAATCAAGAACCGGGTGGTGGAAAAGCGGGTGTTTCCGGGTGGGCCGCAACCAGGATCAGCCGCACATCCATGACGTTAGTCTGGGTGGGGCCGGTCTTTATCAGGTCTCCCAGGCTTTCAAACAAATGATACGAATCGTTGTTGTTGAGGAACCCGGCTGCATCCAGACCCAGGGCGCGCGACCGGGCCATAGTCGTCTCATCCCCAATGGCCCCGGCGGCGTCGGTAGGCCCATCGCTCCCATCCGTTCCACCGCTCAAAATTGTGGCTCCAGGTACACCTTCCAGGTCTAGGGCGGCAGCCAGGGCGAATTCCTGATTGCGTCCGCCCAGACCAGTGCCGCGAATGGTAACCGTGGTTTCCCCGCCGGAAATCAGACAACACGGCGGCGGCACCGGCTGGTGGCTGGCACGAATTTCACGGGCGATGGCGGCATGCACCCGCGCCACGTCACGCGTTTCGCCCTGGATATAAGAGGAGAGAATCAGCGGCCGGTACCCCAAAGCCTGGGCCTGCACCGCAGCTGCGTCCATGGCCAGGCGGTTGCTACCCACAATCCGGTTCTCTACTCGCTCAAAAGCGGGATCATCAGATTTTGGAGTCTCGCCTTCCGCCTTGCGAAGGTAGTTTGCTATCGAGGGCGGAACCTTATGCCAGAGATCATATTTCGACAAGATCTCCCCCGCCATCGCGAAAGTGGTGGAGTCCGGCACCGTCGGTCCGGATCCGATGGTATCCAGGTTGTCTCCAATTACGTCTGAAAGAATCAGCGTCAGCACGCGGGCCGGATAGGCCAGGCGCGCCAGCTGACCGCCCTTCACCAGGGACAGATGCTTGCGTACGCAATTGATTTCATGGATGTTAGCGCCGCAAGCGAGCAGAATCCCGGTGAGTTGTTGCTTTTCGGTCAGGGTAACTGGCGGGACGGGACAGGGCAAAAGGGCGGAAGCGCCCCCAGAGATAAGACAGACTACCAGGTCGTCCTGGCCCGCGTTGCCGGCAATTTCACAAATCCGAAGCGTGCCGCGCAGTCCATTGCCGTCCGGGACGGGATGGCCACACTCATTCAACTCAATCCGGCGCAACTTCGCAACGTGCCCGTACTTCACGTTCAGGAGCCCACTCGTTATCCGTTTTCCGAGGAGCCGTTCCACCGCTTGAGCCATGGCCGCGCTCGCTTTCCCGGCCCCGATCACGAAGATACGTCCGGCGGCCTCGAAATCCTCTGGACGGGAGTGCCGCTGCACCGCCAGGATCGGGTCGGCCGCCTTCAGCGCTGCGCGAAAAATGCTTAAAGCGTGCCGGGATAGAAGCCGGGACAAGAGTGCTCCTATGCCTTGTCGCGGCCGAGCGCGATCACAAAATACAGAGCTTTTGTGCTACCTGCGTTTTTCCAGCCGTGTTCTTCATTCGACGCGATATAGGCGGTGGAACCCGGCCCCAGTTTGGTGGTCTTGCCCGAAATGGTAACCTCCATGGTTCCTTCCTGGATCATGATCATCTCTTCGTGTACATGATGATGCGGAGGATGGGGAGCGCCGCCCGGAGGCAGTTCCGTAATGTGCATGTCAACGTGGTACCCACTGTGGGTGCTACCGTTGATCACCTGGCGGGATTTGTTCGCACCTGACACCTTGACGGGCAGGTCTTCAAACTTTGCGGCGGTGGAAGGAATCGCCGCTTCCTGGGCCGAAGCTTCTTTGACCGCGAATGCGGGCAACAGAAGGGCCAAATCTCGTCGTGAAATTTGCATGGTTTCAGTCTCCTGGGGAAGTAGTAGTAGGATACGCCCGGCGGCCTCGTCGGGATCGTCACCCACGATTTCAACGCGAAAGTCCGCGCGGGCGTACGCGAGGCGGCGGTGCTCATAGAGATGCGCCAGCCTCTCAGGATCGCGTGCCAGGGGACGATGGGCGGCTTTGCTCAAACGCTTGCGGATAAGGTGGAGCGGACAGTCCAACCAAATCGTAACACCATGATTTTGAATCAGTTCCAGGTTTCCAGGCTGCACGAATGCCCCGCCCCCCAGGGCAATCACCCCCTCGCGCAGGTTACTGAGAGCGCGGATGGCGTCGGTCTCAATCTGACGGAAAGCAGCCTCGCCTTGGGTGTCGAAGATTTCAGCGATGGTCAAGCGGTGTCGTTCTTCAATGGTTCGGTCCACGTCGATAAAGGGGAGGCCCAGGCGGACGGCCAACCGCTCGCCCACGGTATTCTTGCCGCTGCCCATGAAGCCCGTCAGGTAAATCACGGAGCCTGCGTTCACAAAGCGCTCCGCCAAAGCTTTTCAAGAGAGCGCTCAGTTCTGGCGGGGAAAAGCTTCGCCGCGGCAACGAAGAAGTTTGCCTGCCAGGGGATAATCACATTGCGAGAGGAGCGTTCCACGCCCCGGACAATGGCTGCGGCACAGGCTTCCGGACTAGTAAATAGAGGGCGCCGCTGCACAAGCCTGCGCGGTGGCGTCCCGGCCAGGGCGTGTTTTTGAAAATCGGTCGCAAGGTAAGAGGGGCAAACTGTCATGGCGTGAACCCCATGATTTCGCAGTTCCATCCGAAGGCCGTCAGTCATCGCGCCCAGCGCCGATTTTGAGGCAGAATACAACGTAAACCAGGGAAGTGAAACCTTGCCCGCGACGGAACCCACGTTGACAATAGTACCGCTGCGCCGCTGTATCATCCCGGGAACCACCAATTGAATCATCTCCAATGGTGCAAACAAGTTCAGATCGAACAACGCCCTCACCTGCGGCATGGGCGCGTCAAACGCCGGGAGGTAGAGGCCAACTCCGGCGTTGTTAACCAGAACATCGATCTTGCCATAATGCGCCAGAGTTTTCTCGACGATGTTGAGCCGGTCGGCAGCTTGTCCCAGATCCCCGGGGACGGCCAG
>JBBQUE010000538.1:0-3499 GCA_038212805.1 Bryobacterales bacterium
CCAGGCCGAGTACGAAAAAAATCAGCATCAGCGCCAGCAGCCGCCGTACTTTCGGCGAGGCACCGGCGAACTCCTTCCACACCAACAGACCCCACAGCGCGCTTACGAGTGTTGCCCCCTGGCCAATGGCATAGCTGATGGCGGGCCCCACGTGAACGGCCTTCGGCGCACTGGACGCCACAAAATTCGAGACCGCCCCAATCGACCAGATCATTCCTCCGGCCAAACCCAGCAGATGTTGCCGCCGCGTCCCGTGGAAATACGCGCCGATCTTAAGGACGGAGCCTTCTACCGGCAGATTCATAAAGTACAAATTGAAAACAAACGTAGATAGAAAGACCCCGATGGCAAAGATGACGGATGCGGAGTAAGGAATCAATCCTACAATTTCGCCGCGCATGCTGATCGCCACCAGAGGATAAAACGAACCCATCAGCAACCCACTCACCAGGCAGAGCAAAAGGCCGCGGGCGCCACCCTTTCTGGTCTTACCTTTGCGCTGAGCCGCCGCATGCGCCGCATAGGCCAGCGCGTCCATTACGATGGCCACCACCACCAGGGCCACGCCGCCTGTCAGCAGCCAGGGATTGCCCTGCGGGTTGAGGAAGTAATTCCAGAACACTCCAATCACTAAAGCCAGCCCAATGGCGACGGGAAACGCCACCGCCATCCCAGCCACCGAGATAGCCGCCACCAGCAGCATGTTTGCGAGATTGAAGACCATGCCAGCCCCGAAGGCATAGGCCATCTGAGTTTTCCCGGCCATATCCATGTTGTCCCGGAATGAGAGTTCATCCCCGAACGAGCCAAACGTAAACGCCGCAATCAGGGCAGCAACCAGAACACCCAGCGAATAATCAAAGTAAAACAGCTCAAAGCGCCACTTTCCGGCAAGCTTGAAAGTGTTCGCCCAGGATCCCCAACACAACATGGTGAGGACGGTCAACAGCAGGGCCGCTACATACGTACTAGGAATAATCATGCTTTCCTGATAGGAAGAGTTATGCTACCACGGACAACTTACAAACTTCGAATGAGATCCCAGGTCTCTTCCAGGTCATTCCAGGTGGTCCGGACATTCCCTATCGCAAGCCTGAGGACAAACCGCCCGTGCAAGACCGTATGCGAAAGGAAAGCTTTGCCGGAACGGTTGATATCTTCCAGCAGCTTGCGATTTAATTCGTCTGAGCCGCGCCGCCGGAAGCAAATCAGCGAGAACGGCGTAGGCGCCGCGAGTTCAAAATTGGGGTGCGCTTGCATCATCCCCGCCAGTTTTTGTGTCCAGGCGATGTGGTTGCGTAGAATCGCAATTACGCCTTCGCGCCCGAAATAGCGGAAGACAAACCATAGCTTCAGGGCACGGAACCGGCGGCCCAGTTGGATGCCGTAATCGGGATAGTTAATCACGCGCGCGTCTTCCGGAGTTTTCAGATATTCCGCAACCAGGCTGAACGCGGCACGTAACGCCTCCGGCTCGCGGGTGTAAAGGACGCTTACATCGATTGGCGTGAACAACCATTTGTGGGGATTCACCACCACGGAATGGGCCCGCTGAACGCCATCAAATACGTGCCGTTGTTCGGGTACGATGGCGGCGGGCCCGCCGTACGCCGCGTCCACGTGCAGCCATAATCCGTGCTCCTCGGCGATGCCGGCAATGGCGGGCACGGGATCCACGCTGGAGGTGGACGTGGTTCCCACCGAAGCCACCACGCAGAAGGGCCGGAGCCCGGCGGCGAGATCGGCTTCAATGGCGGCGCGTAAGGCGGCCGGATCCATCCGGAAATCCGCGTCCACCGCGATCGTGCGAACGTTCTGCTGCCCGATCCCCAGCGTGATGGCGCTTTTCTCTACCGACGAGTGAGCCTGCGCGGAAGTGTAGACCACCAGGCCATCCCCGCCTCCGCGCAGCCGGACGGCGGGATCGGCCTTCTGGCGCGCCGCGGCGATCGCGTGCATGGTGCTGATGGAGGCCGTATCGTAAATGATCCCGAAGAATTGCGCCGGCAGCCCCAGCCATTGCCGCAGCCATCCAAGCGTCACCTGCTCCAGTTCCGCCACGGCCGGTGAACTCCTCCATAACAGGCCGTTGGCGTTCAGCGCCGCGCAAAGCAGTTCGGCGAGAATACCCGGCCCAGAAGCTGAGCTGGAAAAATAGGCAAAAAATCGGGGATGGTTCCAGTGCGTGATGCCGGGCACGATCAACTGCGCGAAATCAGTAAGGATCGCGTCCATGCTCTCACCAGTTTCCGGGCCGGCCGGGGGCAGTTGATCGATCAAATCGCCGGGCTGCACTTTGGACAAAACAGGATATTGGTGCGTATCGCGCAGATAATCCGCCACCCAATCGATTACCTGATGGCCGTACTGGCGGAACTCTTCCGGGGACATGTCTTCGGTGGCCATGGTTTCCTCTATTATCCTAAAACGGCAGGCGCCACCGGTCGAATGCATCTTTTCTCCGTGATGACAACTGATTGCAGATAAAGCCGTTATGACCGAAATGGTGATCTGGGGACCGGGTGTAAGTTGTGGGCAATAAACGCCGAACCTGTTGGGTTGGCGGCCCGGCTGTCGAATCGAGGATTATCGGCACTCTTTCAGGACCGGACCCACCCAAGCCTTGAACCACGCGCCAAAGTCCGCAAGCTTCCGGGTGCCCGTTTCGCTGAGGGGCACGGCCAGGGTTCCGGCGCTGATTTTGCGCTGTCTCAAAGATTCCTTCAGCACCAGCGAGGGCGGCCAATCCCCGGCCTTCAAAAGGAACTCCTGCAGCCTCTGATTCAGAGTTTGGGTGCGAATTCGATCCGCCTTGCGAATGGCACGCTCAAGCGCCGCCATCAGTTCCGGAATCGCACAGGCGGCCAGCGATACGCCGCCTGCCATGCCGCGTTCCCTGGCGGCCCAATATTCGTGGTCGTCTTCGCTCAAGGTCAGCGTTCCACCGTGTTGATGTATTGTGCCGCTTTGCGTATCGGGCAGGCCGCTGATGAAGACCGGCACTTCGCCGCCGATTTCGTCCACAACGCGAAGCGTGAACTCGCGTAAGGTATCCATGTCGTATAGGCAGTCAGGCGGGGGCGTCAGCAGCACGCCGGCCACTCCTAAGGACGCTGCCTCCTGGGCCAGGAAGATCGCCCCATCCAAAGTGGAATGCGAGATATTTACCAGGATGGGGAGGCGGCTGCGCTTGATGGCGAACTCGAGCATCCGAGCCCGGTCCTCGAGCGCGAAATGCATGCACTCCCCGGCCGCCCCCAGCAGCGCGATTCCATCCACGCCGCCCTCCCCCAGGAAGTCAAACAACTCCAGCGTTGCAGCCAGATCGATGGAGTGTTCGCGGGCGCGCCGGGGCGTGATCGCGGCGGCCAGGACGCCGCCCGTGATGGACTTGGTTTGGCTCCTCATGGTTTGGATAGAGATTGGCTTGGATATAGAATAGGGTATGTCCTGATCGTTTGTCCTGATCGGGGGAAGGCGAAGACTCGTATGAATGATA
>JBBQUE010000539.1:0-3496 GCA_038212805.1 Bryobacterales bacterium
TGGCTATTGCAATGGTGACACCGAGTTGATCGACGAGGTGACATCGCTGCTCGAAGCCGACGAACGCGCCAACGCCTGGAAAGTTCCGAAGGCAGTTGACGGATCTTCCGGGCCCGCCACCCGAAGCTTCGGTCCATACCGGCTGGAACGTATGCTTGGCCGGGGAGGTATGGGCACCGTTTATCTGGCGCACCGGGACGATGGTAGTTTCGAACAAAAAGTTGCGATCAAAATTCTCAGCTTCCCGTTCGAATTAGAGGTGGTTCAAGAGCGATTTCGACAAGAACGCCAATTCCTGGCGAACCTCAACCATCCAAACATCACTCGCCTGATCGACGGCGGCATATCGCCCGATGGCGAACTCTATCTGGTGATGGAGTACGTCGATGGCGTCCCTATTCACGTGTACGCCCGCCGGGAAGCACTTTCGGAATCGCAGTGCATGGACCTCTTTTTGGAGGTGACGAAGGCGGTAATCTACGCGCACCAGCAATTGATCGTTCACCGCGATTTGAAGGCGGAGAACGTATTGGTCTCCGAAGAAGGAGTGCCCAAACTGCTCGACTTCGGCACAGCCAAGCTGATGAGCGGAGATGATTTTGATCGTGTCACCAGCAGCGGTTTGCTTACCGTCGCCTCCGCCAGTCCGGAGCAGTTGCGTGGGGAGCAGGCGACCACGTTGAGCGACGTTTATTCGCTTGGGGTTCTACTTTACGAATTGATCAGCGGCCGGCGTGCCTTTACCGGCGGACTCGCAACGCGGTTCGAAGTAGATGCCGAACGGAAGCACCTCGGCGAGCTGCGAGGCGATCTGGCACTGATTGTTCGCAAGGCTACAGCGCCTGCGCCAGCCGACCGGTATTCGTCAGTTGATCGGCTTGCCGAGGACGTCCGGCGTTACCGTACGGGCCTGCCTGTTCTCGCGCATCCGGAGAGCGCAACCTATGAAGCCCGCAAATTCATCCGGCGCAACCGTCTGCCCGTTGCCGCCGCTGCAGTGGCGCTATTCGCCATTTGCGGGGGAATCGTTGCCACCATGTGGCAGGCAGGGCGGGCGAAGGTGGCGCAGAGGTCGGCGGAGGCACGGTTTCAGGAGGTACGCGAACTGGGCAACTACCTCGTGTTCGACATTCACGAAGGTCTGCAAGGGCTGCCCGGGTCGACCGCGCTACAGAAGCAGGTACTGGAGCGGGCGTTGAAATTTCTGGACGCCTTATCGCTGGACCCGTCAGCCGGCCAGGTGTCGAGGCTGGAATTAGCAGCCGGATATCAGAAGCTTGGGGATGTGTTGGGGAACCCCTATCGGGCCAGTCTGGGGGATAGAAAGCGCGCGCTGGAAACGTATGATAAAGCGCTGCGAACGATCAAGCCAGTGCTGGCGGCTAACCCAAACGATCTAACCGCGCGGCGTTTGGCCGCTCAAATCAGAGCGCAGCAAGCGGGCACCCGCGATTTTGGAGGCAGCGCAGGAGAAGGTTTGCAGCAATTGAGCCAAGCCGTCGGCGAACTGCGAACGCTCGCCGCGGAGGGCCCGGGAGACTTGGCGACGATGCTGGCTCTGGCTGGCGGTTTGGAATTGCTGGGTAATAGGATCAGCGCGGGTGGGGGGCAAACGGAAAACAATAGCGCAGCCAGGGCGGAGGAAAAATATACAGAAGCCGGGAAAGTATTACAAAGCGCCTTGCAGGCAAATCCTGGACATACTGGAGTGCTTCTTGAACTGGCGCGGATCGAGTCTCGGCGGGCCATTGTGTGGGGCTCCAGCGATCCCGTTTTAGCAATTGAACACCACCGTGCGACCGCCGCATGGCTTGACCAGATTCCTGCACCGCAAAGCGGACGATTGGACGTCAGGCGTCTTCGCGCAAACAGCCTGCTGAACTTAGGGTGGGCCCAGGGTCAGACCCAAGCCTATAAACCGGCAATAGCGAACATCAGTCAGGCTGGAGAAACACTAACAGCCTTAGCCGCAGTCGACCCAGGAAATATGACCGCCCAATATCAACTCACCACCGTGTTCCGAAACCGCGGAATTGTGCACAATTACAATCACGATCCGCAGGCGGCGATCCGGGACTTTCTGACAGCTGCGGAGATGCACAGGCAACTGACGGTCAAGGATCCTGCCAATAAGATCTACCGCTACCTTCGGGGCGAACTCCTGGCACGGGCAGGTAATTTACTGCAAGTCACCGGGAAACCGGTTGAAGCACGCGCAACCACAGCGGAAGGCTTAGCGATCCTGGTTTCTCTTGCCTCGGATCAAAATCCCTCGCTCTCTCATGTTTTTGGCGCTTGCGGTTGGCTGACCGACACGGAGGTGGTTCCGCTACGGGATCCGGCTTTGGCCGCCCGCTTCTGTCAGCAGGTGATCACCATGACGGGCGGAAAAGATCCAGATGGCTGGGCAGGGCTCTCCCAGGCGCGCGAGCAGTTGGGAGATCGCGCTGGCGCGCTGGAATACGCCACTCGAGCGCTTTCGCTAATACCGCCAACAGCGCCCGGGAAGGCGATCTCCGTTCAACGGCGGACGATGGAAGCGACCCTACGCAGGCTCCGGCGATAGGGCGGCATGGGCTGCAGGGATGGGATGGACCGTGTCTGCCGAAAGGCCGCAGGCACGCCAAACAGACCCAGTTTGCGACAAAAGAGCTCATGCACTTCTGGGAATCGATGTTGGAGAACGAGACGTGAGATCGTTAGGGTTAAGCGTCAGGTGAAATCGCATTCGCCTTCCCCAGCGTAAAACGCTATTTCCTTCGTCGTGCGGCACCATTCGAAGAAGCATCAAGCATCAGAAAGGTCCAGGGTGATGATGTCTTCGTTACTGGTTCTGGGACACTTGCCGCTACCTTTGCAGGTAGGGCATTTTGTCCGCTCGGAGTTAAGGGAGATATTCACGCCCGTGCCAAAACACGTCGGGCACTCGCTGTTCCCTCCGCAGTCAGGGCAACGATAATGTCCAAAAACTAATTCACCATCGAACATATTAATATTCCTCTTCAGTCCCGCCATGCTGACCTGTCGATTCAACGGGCACCGGCGTAATATCTCTCGCAAGCATGCAACACGGCACTTAGGCGACAATAGCCGAAGAATGAATTTGCCCCTCGCAATCGCCACCGCCTCCACCATGCTCACACTCTGCCCCGCCGCCACATTCGTCTACGTAAGTTGTTCCGATTCGAACGACATCCATGTGATGAGCCTGAACCCGGCCACTGGCGAATTGGCACTTGTCGAAAGAACCGAAATTCCAGCGATTGTCAAAGCCGGTGGCTCTACGCCTCTCGCGTTCAGTCCCGATAAGCGGCTCCTTTTCGTAGCAACGCGTGGCGAACCGCAGGCTGTCTCCACATACGCGGTCGATCAGTTAACAGGCAAGCTGAAATACATTGGCCGCGGCCCTTTGGTTGATAGCATGCCATTCATTTCTACTGATCGCACAGGCCGCTTCTTGTTTGCCGCTTCCTATCCGGGCCACAAGCTTACCGTC
>JBBQUE010000540.1:0-3491 GCA_038212805.1 Bryobacterales bacterium
CCGCTTTTGGCGGCTTTTTGCTGCTTATTCCGGCGCTTTTCCACGCCTTCCAGATCCGCCAGAATCAATTCCGTATTTACAATTTCAATGTCGCGGATGGGGTCCACTGAATCCATCACGTGTTCAATGTTACTGTTTTCAAAACACCGGACCACCTGGATAATGGCGTCCACTTCGCGGATGTGGCCCAGAAACTGATTGCCCAGGCCTTCTCCGGCGCTGGCGCCCTTCACCAATCCGGCGATGTCCACGAATTCAAAGATCGATGGCACCAGCTTTTGCGATCCGCTCATCTTCGCAAGCACCGCCAGGCGATCGTCCGGCACGGTGACAATTCCCTGATTAGGCTCAATGGTGCAGAAGCGGTAGTTCGCGGCCAAGGCCTTACGAGTTTGCGTCACCGCGTTAAATAGCGTACTTTTGCCGACATTCGGCAATCCAACAATTCCAGCGCAGAGCATGAACCTCTAGTGTAGCTGGGTCCCATAATCCGCCCGGCAATATTTCCCTTGAATAAAGGGGATATTCGGAGTACCATCACTCAGGTCAATTCCCCCTTGAGCCTGAGGAAGAGCCAAGGAAGAGTCAAAGGAAGGATCCTGTGAACCAACTGACGAATCTGTCCACGATTATTGAAGCTCACATCGTGGAACTGAAAAAGCCCGGAGTTGCGTCTGTACGCCCGGGGTACAAGATGGAAGACGGGTGGCCCACCACGCAGCCGGCCATCGTGGTGATTGCCGCGCAGGGCGTGCCGGTGTCGGGGCTACCCACGCAGATCGAGGGGATTCCGGTGGAAGTCCGGACGGCCAGCGATGTAGAGCAGCTTCGCCTGAAGCAGCCCGAGACCTACCGCAAAATCGCGGACCGTCGCGTGGAATTCCGGGATGGCGCGTTTCCCGAACTCGACCCCAATACGGAAAAAGCCCCTGGCGTGGCGGAACTTGAGAACCTGGGAATCGAGACCATGGGTACCAAGCCGCAGCTCCCCTACACTGGGCCTGCGAACACCGCGCTCAAGCCGGTGACGGGCAATCTCACGGTGGTCTGCCATGCCAGCCCCGACGCCGGTTGGCCGACGCTGAAAACGTCTCTTCAGGAAACGCAAGCCACCTTGACCGTGGGTATGTACGACTTTACATCCGCCCATATTCTGGAAGTTCTCCAGAATGCCATGCTCGGCAAAGGGAAGCTGACCATCACGCTGGATAATCCTTCCAGAAATCCCACGGCTGACCAAACCGACAAGGAAACGCTGCAGGCCCTCAGCGATGCGCTGGGTGAGGACTTCGCCTCCGCCTGGGCGCTGGTGCGATCGAACAAAGCGGTGCCCACGTGGATTTATCCCACGGCTTATCATATTAAAGTGGTCGTGCGGGATAGCCAGGCGGTATGGCTCTCCAGCGGCAACTGGAACAATTCCAACCAGCCCGATTTCGACCCCATCGGCAGCCCCACCGCCGACGACCAGAAGACCGCGGCCAAGAGTGATCGCGACTGGCACGTGATCATGGAGAACCCAGAGCTGGCCAAGACCTACGAAGCTTTCTTGAAACACGACTTCGATGTGGCCAGCGAGCAAGAAGGCGGCGCGAACGCCGAACTGCTTTCGGCCGACGACGAAATCCAGGTGCCGGATCTGCTACGGGCCAGCACCAAGCTGGGCTTTGAATTCCACCAGCCGCTGCGGCTAGAGAACGAGCCTATGACCATCACGCCCCTGTTGACGCCCGACCCCGGCGTCTACCAGGCGGCCATGCTCAAGCTGGTGAAATCCGCCACCACCAAGCTCTATATCCAACTGCAATACATCCACCCGTCCAACAACGTAGACGGGTTTAAAGATCTAATCGACGCGGTGGTGGAGAAGATCGCCGATGGCGTGGACGTGCGCATCATCCTCAGCCAGTGGCAGCAGACTAACGGCTGGCTGGAGCGTCTGCAGGCGGCCGGCGTGCACCTGACCGCGGTGAAGATCCAGAACGGAGTACACAACAAGGGCTTCGTGGTGGATTCAAAAGTGGTGGCGCTGGGCAGCCAGAACTGGTCCGACGAAGGCGTCTTGAACAACCGCGACGCTTCCGTGATCATCGAGAGCGCCAAGGCCGCCGCTTACTACGAGAAGATCTTCACGCACGATTGGACGCGTCTGGCGGCGCAGGGGCACTCCTCGTCCGCGAAGACCGCCAGTACCGGCCAGTAACCGGAGACCTAATGCCCCTGGGCAACAAGCACATCATTGTTTACTATATGGATCCGGCCGAACTGGTCTCGGCTAAGGCCATCCTCGGTTCCGTGGAAGAAACCGAGAGCTTCGTCATGGGAGAGGCCGACGACGCACAAATTGTCCGGCTGCGCGCGCAAGGGCTGATCGTGCAGGAGCAATCCGTTACCCGGCAGCCCGTGGAGGCTGTGGAGGAGAGTGGGCTGCTCAGCTTCGGCATCGATACGGGTCTCGACACCGCCGTGCCGGCTGAGGTGGATTATTATCTGGTCAGCCTGCGCGGTCCGCTGCTGGAATCGCGGCGCAAGGAACTGTATGGGCTGGGCGTAACTTTGGGTGACGCCCAACCCGGCGGACGCTACAAAACCAAACTGGCTTCCGCGCAGGTGGACAAGGTTCACGATTTGCCCTACGTGGAAAAGGTGGAATGGATCAGCCCCCCTCCACCGCAAGCGGAGTCGGGCGTCCTGTCCGCTGGCGAGCCCTCCTTGGGAATTGAAAAGCTGCTCATGTTCGACATCCGGTTGCACGAAATCGCCGATAGGCCCAAAATCGAGGCTTGGCTGCGCGGCAAATCCATCCAGATCATCGGCATGGGCACGCGCAAGATCCGTTTCTTCTCCGCTCTCGACGCCCCCGTGCTGGATGAACTAGCGGCGCTGACGGAAGTGGATGGCGCTGCCCAGCAATACATTACGCCCGTGGTGTGGAATGAATACGCGGTGCGGTTGCTGGGGGTGGACGACACGCCGGTGGGCACCTTACCCGGCCACCGGATCATTGCGCAGGACGGCACGGGCCAGATCGTCGGGGTAGCCGATACCGGCATCGACGATGCGCACCCGGATTTTCAGGGACGCATCGTGGGCAAGGTAGCCCGCGGGCGCACGGGCGACACAACCGACCTCAGCGGCCACGGTACTCACGTAGCCGGATCCATCCTGGGCGATGGCGCTGCGTCCGGCGGGAAGATTCAGGGGGTGGCTCCCATGGCATCGCTCTTCTTTCAATCCGTAGCAGGCCTCAACGGGAGGCTCACCGGCATCCCCGTCAACCTCAACGATCTGTTTGAGGAAGCCTACTTAGCCGGCGCGCGCATCCACAACAATAGCTGGGGCATCGGGGCGGATTCCAACTATACAATGATGAGCGAGGAAGTGGACGAATTCTGCAGCCAGCGCCGGGACATGCTGATCGTGATCGCAGCCGGCAACGCCGGTTCCAGCTTCCAGCCCAGGAAAGCGGAACAGGGATTCGTGGATTGGCT
>JBBQUE010000541.1:0-3483 GCA_038212805.1 Bryobacterales bacterium
GGTATCGCCTACCTGGACATCAGTTCGTTCAACGAAAACACCAGCAAGGAGATGGAAGACAATCTCAAGCGGCTGGGCGAAAGCAACATGAAGGGGCTGGTGCTTGATCTGCGCGGCAATCCGGGCGGGTTGCTGAATGAGGGCATAGCGGTAGCCAGCCACTGGCTGCGGCGGGGCGAGGTGGTGGTTTCCCATCGCGGACGGGCATCGGAGAACAAGTCTTACACCGCGCGCGGTAGTGTCAACGGGCAAGCTTATCCGGTGGTGGTTCTGGTGGATCGCGGCTCGGCATCGGCGGCGGAAATCGTGGCGGGTGCGCTGCAAGATCATGACCGCGCCTGGATTCTGGGCGAGCCTACCTTCGGTAAAGGTTTGGTCCAGACCGTGTACCCCATGCCTGAGAACAGCGGGCTGGCCTTGACCACGGCGCACTACTACACTCCCAGCGGCCGGTTGATTCAGCGTGACTACAGCAACATCTCGTTCCTGGATTATTACTACGGCAAGCGGAACGAAACCAAAAACATGCAGGACGTGAAGAGCACCGATAGCGGACGCACGGTCTATGGCGGCGGAGGAATTACTCCAGACGAGAAATACACACCGCCCAAGTACAATAAGTTCCAGCTGGAACTGCTGCGCAAGTATACGTTCTTCAACTTCACCGCCAAGTTCTTCGGAGCCCGCCAGGAAGCCAAACTTCCCAAGGGTTGGGAGCCGGATGAAAAGCTGGTCAACGATTTCCATGCGTTTCTGCTGTCCAATAAGGTGGAGTTTACCGAGGCCCAGTTCACCGAGAATCACGATTGGTTGAAGCAGCAACTGAAGAAGGAAATGTACACCACCGGGTTCAGCTTTGAAGAGGCGCAGAGGGTGGCCACGGATTCCGATCCGATGGTGAAGAAAGCCGTGGACGCCATGCCGCAGGCGCAGGGTTTGTTGGATAAATCGAAGAAGCTGATTGTGCAGCGCTTCAACCGGGAACGCTAGCGAGATTGTCCAAACCACAGATCACGGTGCTCGACGCAGGCGGCCAGTATTGCCACCTGATTGCCCGCAAAGTACGGGAGTTGGGCGTATACGCCGACGTCCGGCCCAGCGATACCCCGGCCGCCGAACTGGCTGACGCGCGGGGGCTGATTATCTCCGGCGGACCCAGCAGCGTTTATGCAGATGGCTCACCACGCATTGACCCGGCTATCCTGGACCAGAAAGCCGGGGTGTTGGGCATCTGCTACGGTTTGCAGCTGATGGCTTATGAACTCGGCGGGGTGGTCCGCAAAGGCGACAAAGGCGAGTACGGAATGGCAGCGCTGACGGGCCTTTCTCCTCACCCGCTGTTTGCCGGCATCGACGCTCCGGGCCAAGTTTGGATGAGCCACCGCGATCGCGTGGAAGCCGTCCCGCCGGGGTTTGAGATCATCGCCTCTACCGATACTTGCGCTGTCGCGGGAATGGCCCACAGAGACCGGCCCCTCCTGGCGGTGCAGTTTCATCCGGAAGTGGTGCATACCCAAGACGGCACCCGGATGCTTTCAAACTTCCTGTTTTCGATGTGTGGCTGTGAGCGCGATTGGGACCCCAAGGACCGCATCCGCCCCGTCGAGGAGCAGATTCGTAAGGCGGCGGGTGAGCGCAGTATCTTCTTCTTTGTAAGCGGAGGGGTGGATTCCACCGTGGCCTATACGCTCTGCCTGCGGGCGCTCCCGCCGGAGCGGGTGTATGGCATTTACGTGGACACGGGGCTGATGCGCGCCGGGGAAACGGCCTATGTGCGCGATCTGTTCGCGCGTCTGGGTGCGGTGGCGTTTCATGTGGAATCGGCTCAGGCTGAATTCCTGCGGGCGCTGGACGGTGTGTCGGACCCGGAGCTGAAACGCCACATCATCGGCGAGCAGTTTGTGAAGGTACAGGAGCGGGTTCTGAATTCCGGCCAGTTCGCCGACGGGAACTGGGTTCTGGGGCAGGGCACTATCTACCCGGACACCATTGAATCGGGCGGAAGCGCCAAAGCCGACCTCATCAAGACGCACCACAATCGGGTGGCGGGAATTCAGAAGTTGATCGACGCAGGCCGGATTGTGGAACCGCTGGCTTCATTCTATAAGGATGAGGTGCGCGAGATTGGCGGTGAGTTAGGGATACCGGCGGAGTTTCTGAACCGGCATCCGTTTCCCGGGCCCGGGCTGGCCATCCGCTGCCTCTGTTCGGAAACCAGCCAGACCTTTGTGCGGCGGCCGGAAGGCTGGGTGATTCCGATTCGTTCCGTGGGCGTACAAGGGGATTCACGGAGTTACCGGCCGGTCATGCTGGTGAATGAGCCGCCGTCGCCGGACGCCGTGCTGGCCGCATCGCGGTTCACGAATGAGATGGCGGAGATCAACCGGGTGATATCCCTGGTGGCCACGCGCGTGCCGGTGGAGCACATGGAAGTAACGCGCGGGTTCCTGACCGATCTGCGGTTGGAGCGTCTGCGGCAGGCCGACGCCGTGGTGCGGCGGCATTGCGAGCGCAGCGGATTTGAAGCCCAGGTGTGGCAGTTCCCGGTGGTGTTGATCCCAGCCGGCGACGGGCATGCTCCGGATTCGGTGGTGCTGCGGCCCATTCATTCGGTGGACGGCATGACCGCGCAGGTGGTGCTGATGCCGGATAGCTTGCTGCGGGCCATGGCGGCGGAACTGCTTGAAATTGAGGGAATTGCCGGTGTATTCTACGATCTGACGCACAAGCCTCCGGGCACGATCGAGTGGGAGTAAACCATGCCATACCAGTACATTCTTGAGAGCTTGGATGGCCCGGCGGGCGTCATCATGCTCAACCGGCCGACGCGCCGCAATGCGCTTTCGCTGGATCTGATGTTGGAGTTGATCGACTGCCTGACGGTGTTTGAGGCGCGCTCCGATGTCCGGGCGGTGATCTTGAAAGCGGCCGGGCCGGTGTTTAGCTCCGGGCACGATCTGAGCGAACTGGTGGGGCGGGATGCGGGGGATTACTGGGAGATCTTCGACGTGTGTGCGCAGTTGATGACCCGCATCCACACCATGCCGCAGCCGGTGATTGCGCAGGTGCAGGGCATGGCGACGGCGGCGGGATGCCAACTGGTAGCCACCTGCGACTTGGCCGTGGCCAGCCTGGACGCGACATTTGCCACGCCGGGGGTGAAGATCGGGCTGTTTTGCACCACGCCGATGGTAGCGTTGACTCGTGCCGTGGGCCGCAAGCGCTCTATGGAAATGCTGCTGACTGGCATGCCCGTGAACGCGTCCACCGCCGCTGAGTGGGGGCTGATCAACCGGGCGGTTCCGGCCGAACGGTTAGAAGCCGAGACCAGGCAACTCGCGGAGCGAATCGCGGCGGCCAGCGACTTCACGGTTGGCCTAGGCAAGCAGGCCTTCTATCGCCAGATTGAACTGCCGGAAAGTGAAGCCTATGCCTACGCGAAGGAAGTTATGACGGAGAACGCCATGGCTTACGAGGCGCAGG
>JBBQUE010000542.1:0-3473 GCA_038212805.1 Bryobacterales bacterium
TCTTGATCTGTGCAACCAAGGCGCGGTGGAGAGTTTCTTCCGGGAGGAGAAGCCGGAATACGTTTTCATGGCCGCGGCGAAAGTAGGTGGCATCCTGGCAAACAGCACCTATCCCGCCGATTTCATCCGCGAAAACCTCGCGGTGCAAAGCAATGTAATCGACGCATCATACCGCCATGGAGCCACGAAGCTGCTGTTCCTGGGTTCGTCCTGCATTTATCCCAGGATGGCACCCCAACCGATTAAAGAGGAATACCTTTTAAGCGGATCGCTGGAACCGACCAACGAATGGTACGCCATCGCCAAGATCGCCGGCATCAAGCTCGCGCAAGCTTACCACCAACAATATGGGTTCAATGCCATTAGTTTGATGCCCACAAATTTGTACGGGCCGGGGGACAATTTCGATCTGAAGTCCTCCCACGTGCTCCCTGCCCTGATGCGGAAAGCCCACGAAGCCAAAATGAACCACGCGTCGGAACTGGTGGTGTGGGGAACCGGTTCGCCCCGGCGGGAATTTCTGCACGTCGATGATCTGGCGGACGCGTGCGTTTTCCTGATGCAACATTACGACGATCCGCGGATCGTAAACGTCGGCACCGGGGTAGACGTTACCATCCGGGAATTGGTGGAGATGGTCCAAAAGGTCACTGGATACGAGGGGGAAATCGTTTTCGATGCCTCCAAACCTGACGGGACGCCGCGCAAGCTACTTGACGTTTCACGCATCAACTCTCTGGGATGGAAAGCTGACATCCCGCTCGAAAAGGGTATCGCCACCACCTACGAGTGGTATCTGGCGAATCAGCTGACGGCTATATCCAGCTAAACCATATCCAGTTCACTGAAGCGCTCCCCTGAAAGTGATCCGCAAGTGATTGATTCTGCGTTGCCACGAGAAGACCGGCCCGCTCACGCTCCCGGCTCGGAAACTTTTAGTTATGCTATGAGCCAACGGATCATCTTAACGTGCTAACGCGGGCGGCTCGATAGGTTTGTACGTCTTCCGAGCCGCGCAGGTAAGTAAGCGGTCCGTCGGCTGCGGTGCAGCTAAGCCATATACATTCCGCCATTGATTTCAATGGTTTGGCCATGAATGTAGCGCGAAGGCCCGGTACACAAAAACAGGATGGTATCGGCTACCTCCTGGTTCGTTCCCAGAGTTCCAGCCGGGGCACTAGCCCGCATGCTTTCCAACATCTGTTTGGTGGAAAAGACTTCATGAAAGTGATTGTCCACGGTCCCGGGGCTGACCGCGTTCACCCGAATCCCTTGCGGCGCAAGCTCCTTAGCCATCCCCTTCGTCATCGCGGATACGGCCGCCTTGGCCGACGCGTAAACCGTTGCACCGATACCCCCGCCAGTGCGAGCGGCGATGGAACTCAGGTTGACAATCACACCATAACCCTGGGCAATCATATGCGGCACCACCGCCTGCGCGATGAAGTACACGCTTTTCACGTTCAGATTCATGATGTGATCGAATGTTGCCTCGCTAACCTCGGTCAACTTGGCGCGTTGAACCAGGGAACCCGCGTTGTTGATCAGGATGTCCACCGCCGGTGCTTTTTCCTTCAACTCCGCCACAAAGGCATCGATCCCAGCCGATGACGACAGATCCCCGGAAAGCAGCAACCCGTCAGCGCCAGCCTCTCGCACGGCCTGGAGGGTTTGTTCCGCCCCTTCGCGAAAGCCCCCATAGTGAATCACCACTTTTGCCACGCCTTGGCGGGCCAGCGTGATCGCGGTGGCCGCGCCGATCCCGCGCGATGCCCCGGTCACCAGGGCCGTTTTTCCTGACAGTTCTCGCAATGAATCCTCCCCCTGCATTATACTTTTAAGGAAGTCGCGCAAAACGGACTCGCCGCCGCCATCGGCCTGTGCGCTTTTGTGAGTACTCGCGCAGTCGAAAAACCGTTGCCCCTGGAGTTGCCCATGAAGTTTCCCGCTATAGCGATCTTGAGCTTGACGTTGTGCTTGTCGTGGTTCAGTGCCGCCGGTCTGGCTGCTACCGCCGGACCGAAAATGGAAATCGGCGAACTGAATGGGGCCAAATTCCGCATTGATGTCCCCGAAAACTGGAACGGCGGACTGGTGATCTATTGCCATGGCTACAGCGCCGAACCGGTGTCCTATAAAGACACCAAGCTCCCGCCAATGGCTGCCGTGTTCACCAGCCAAGGCTATGCCCTGGCCCAATCGGGATATGCGGCCGGCGGCTGGGCGGTGCAGGAAGCGGTGAACGACACCGAATCCCTGCGCCGTTATTTCGGCATCAAGTATGGCGTGCCAAAGGAGACATTTGTAACGGGACATTCCATGGGAGGCTTCCTGACCATGCTCCTGATGGAGCGCTACCCCAGCAATTACGATGCGGGTTTAGCTTTGTGCGGGCCGCTGGCGCCCACCAACTATTTCATGGCGCGGGGGGCCTTCGACGGGCGCGTGGTTTTCGATTACTACTTCCCAGGCGCGTTACCTGGGCCCGACAAAATCCCCACGGATTTTCGCAATAAACCAGAGAAAACCAAGGAAATTATCGCCTTGCTGGACAGTGAGCCGGAGAAGAGCGCCGCCCTGCGGCAGTTCACTGGAGCCCACAACAATCGCGATTTGGGTGCCACGCTGGTTTTTATCACAGACATGCTGCGGGAGTTGCAGCAGCGCGCCGGTGGAAATCCGTTCGATAACCGCGACATCATCTATGAGGCTTCGGGCGATTACAACGCGCTGAATAAAGGCGTAAAGCGTTACGCTTCGGATGCGCGCGCCGCGGAATACCTGCGGACCTGGTATACGCCGACGGGTAAACTTTCCCGGCCCATGCTGGCCATTCACACTACGTATGACCCCCTGGTGCCGGTCCGAATTCCCGATATGTACCCCGGAATCGTGGAGATCGCTGGATCCCGCGACATGTTTGTACAGCAGTTTGTCCCGCACGACGGGCACTGCAGCATTCTGGCTCCGGAGATAGCGCGCGGTTTCTCGGCGCTGCGCGAGTGGAAGGATCACGGGGTCCGGCCCGCCTCTGGCCTGGCGCAATAAGCGGGCTGATTCTTTTTCCGCCAGCAATACAACGTTACCGGCTCATGTTTTCGTACCACTTCAAATTCTGGGTGGACGACGCAATGCACGCCAGATCCGGTTTTCCATCGCCGTTCAGATCCGCCGCCACGCACGCCGACGCGCCCATCGCATCGTCCAAAGTCTGCCGCTGCCACTTCTTACCATCAAACCGGTAGATATACACCCGCCGTGGCATCCCCCGGAACCCGGCGATGATTTCGTCGTTCCCATCCCCATCCAGGTCCGCCGTCACAATGGTGTGGCCGTCCACCAACTGGTCGTCAATCACCTCGCGCTTCCAAACCGCTCCCGCTTTACAGTAGACCACCACCTGGTTGCCATGCCATGGTTCCACGGCCGCAACAAAGCGCTTCTTGCCCGTCTGGCCGGCCGCTGTGTCGCTG
>JBBQUE010000543.1:0-3460 GCA_038212805.1 Bryobacterales bacterium
ATTTCAGGTTATTCGTGGGTGGTAGCGGGGCGACGGGGTTGGTGGTCAGCTCAGTTTAAAATTATGGAGTGAACACCATCTTCACCTGGCGGAGAAGCCCTCCGGCGCGGCCACGTTGACCCTGTGATACATTCGTGACCATGTCGAATGCGCCAGGTTTGCCGGGGCCGCAGTTAAGTTCCTATCTGATCAAGAGCACGGTGGTAGCCGCACTCGGTGGCCTGCTGTTCGGCTTCGACACGGCCGTGATCGCGGGGGCCACACGGGCCCTGACGAAGACATTTTCCCTGTCGCCGGCTGCGCTGGGGTGGACGGTTTCAAGCGCACTGGTGGGCACTGTGCTGGGTGCCATGTTCGCCGGCATCCCCGGGGATAAATACGGCAGGCGGGATAGCTTGCGCGCCATGGCGATTCTGTATCTGGTTTCATCACTTGGATGCGCCTTCGCATGGGACTGGTATTCGCTGGTGTTCTTCCGTTTCATCGGAGGATTGGGCATTGGCGGGTCGTCCGTGCTGGGACCGATGTACATCGCCGAGATCGCTCCGCCGCGGTGGCGCGGGCGGCTAGTAGGGTTCTTCCAATTCAACGTGGTGTTTGGGATTTTGCTGGCTTACTTTTCCAACTATGTGGTGGGGGGGGTAGGTCTGGGGGATGCGGAGTGGCGCTGGAAGCTGGGGATTCCCGCGATTCCCGCGCTGGCGTTTTTCGTGATGCTGTTCACCATTCCACGCAGCCCGCGATGGCTGGTGAAGAAGCGGCGGGTGGATGAGGCCCGGGCTATTTTGCGAAAGTCAGGTGACGCGGCTTATGAACAGGAATTGCAGGAGATTGTGCAATCGATCGACGCTGAGCATGGGCACGAGAATGAGCCGTTATTCCTAGCCAAATACCGGCTGCCGATTTTTCTGGCGGTTTCAATTGGGCTGTTTAATCAGCTTTCGGGAATCAACGCCATTCTGTATTACCTGAACGATATTTTCGAGAAAGCGGGGTTCAGCAAGGTCTCGGGCGATTTGCAGGCGGTGGCCATCGGGGCCACGAATCTGCTTTTCACCATGCTGGCGATGACGATTATCGACCGCGTGGGGCGGCGAACCTTGCTGCTGATCGGGTCGGTTGGGACGGCTGCCTGCCTGGGAGGCGTGGCGTGGATTTTCTTTGCCAAACAGCATGAGGATCTGCTGGTGTGGCTGCTAGTGGGCTACATTGCGTTCTTCGCGTTCTCGCAGGGGGCGGTGATCTGGGTATACATCAGCGAGGTGTTTCCGAACCGGGTGAGAGCGAAGGGGCAAAGCCTGGGTAGCTCCTCGCATTGGATCATGAATGCGTTGATTTCGGGGATTTTCCCGTTGGTGGCGGCGAAATCGGGCGGTGCTCCGTTTTTGTTTTTCGCTGTGATGATGGTGGCGCAATTCGTGGTGGTGTTGTTGGTGTACCCGGAGACGAAGGGAATTTCGCTGGAGCAGATGCAGAAGAAACTGGGGATCGTGTAGCTCCGCGCGGCCACACAAGTGCAACGATCATGGGACATGCGATTCCATCCCGTTCGTGGCACGCTCGGCCGGCTCGCCCTCCTGTGCTCCGGCTTCACACTGATCCTCCCAGGCGCGGATCCAGCCCTCACAATCTATAACCAGAATTTCGCCGTCATTCGCCAAACAGTTCCGCTGGATTTGAAAGCCGGCAGCAACGTGATCCGCTTTTCCGGCGCAACCGCGCAGGTGGAGCCCGACTCCGTCATCCTACGCGACCCCACGGGCAAGAACGTGGTGCGGGTTTTAGAGCAGAATTATCTGAACGACCCGATCTCGCAGGAACGTTTGCTTGACCTGTTTGAAGGCAAGACCATCGAGTTCGCGATTCGCAATCAGGATGGATCCACGCGCACGGTCACCGGAAAGGTACTCCGCAGCGGTTACGTCCCTCATTCCGCGGCGATGAACCGGTATGGCTCCGCGTATTCGTCCAACCAAATGTCGATGGTGTCGGGAGGTGCTGGACAAACGATCATCGAAGTGGATGGGAAGATCCAGTTCACCCTCCCCGGTCAGCCCATTTTCCCCTCGCTGGGCGAAAGCACGATTCTGCTCCCAACGCTCGATTGGATGCTCTATTCCGCCCAGCCTGCCCGCTTCGAAGCGGAGCTGAGTTACATATCTGGCGGTCTGACGTGGGCGAGCGGCTACAACATCGTCGCCCCGGAGAACGGCGAAACGCTGGACCTGACGGGATGGGTAACGCTCGATAACCAGAGCGGCAAACAGTTTGATCGCGCGCGTATCAAGTTGATGGCCGGCGAGGTGAATAAGCTCGTGCCAACGTCCAACCGATTCAACAGGACCGATGGCGGTTTCCTCTCGGGGGGAGCGATGGCGCCGGGTCAGGTGACCGAAAAGGCGTTCGAGGATTACCACCTCTACACCCTTCCCCGACCCACCACCCTCCGCGACCGCGAAACCAAACAGGTGGAATTCCCGCGTGCCACCGGCATTCAATCCAAGCGTCTCTATATCTATGACGGAGCTAAGTTAGACCAGCGCAACGCCTATCAAGACGTGCGCCAGGTTCAGCAATACGGCACTCAATCGAACCCTTTCGTGTCGGTGATGCGCGAGTTCGCCAATAGCGATGCCAACCACCTGGGCGTTCCCCTACCGAGAGGCCGGCTTCGTTTTTACCGCCGCGACCAGGATGGCCAGGTGGAGTTCACGGGCGAGAACCAGATTGAACATACGCCCAAGGATGAAATCATCCGGGTCTACACCGGAAGCGCCTTCGATATCACCGGCGAACGCGTCCAGACGCATTTTCAATCCCAGTATGGTGGGTCCAATTCGGGCTGGCTGGACGAAGAGTCTGACATCAAGCTCCGCAACCACAAGAAGGAAGCCGTTACGGTTCGCGTGGTGGAACATCTCTACCGGTGGAGTAACTGGGCCATTACCAAGGAATCGACGCCACACCGGCAGGTGGATAGCAAGACGATGGAATACGACGCGACTTTGAAACCTGATGAGGAGAAGTTCGTGAGCTACACGGCCCACTACACCTGGTAGGGAGAGGGGTGTTCCCGGGGACCGCTAGGGTTATTGACGTATGAGCGAACTTCGTTCTTCGACCCGTGTGAGGCGCTGCTCGTGGTTATCGAGTTTGGTTTCGATTCGGTCCAAACGTTTGATAATTTCATCGAAGCGGCGGTTGAAGTCGTCGCGCATTTGCCGGATAACGGCGTTAGTGTCGTCGAATCGCTTATTTTGGGTCCAGGACGCTATGAAGATGGAGGCAACAATGGGCAGGGCAATCAGTAGGAACGGTTGGGCCGTCTGGAAGATGGCAGCGGCGTTGGGGTTCATCTCATGCCAATGATAGCGTGTTTGGCTACACTTGCGTTTGTGGAATCGGGGCCGGTTACCCAGCCCCGCACCCGCTTACTATCCCATCAACTGCAACGCAGCCT
>JBBQUE010000544.1:0-3458 GCA_038212805.1 Bryobacterales bacterium
TCCGCTTGACACAGTGGTCCGGCAAATATACTATGTGCGTCAGTGCGGCTTCCGCAACCAAAGGGGTATGTCCATGTCGGCATTCGCGCGTTCTGTTGTATTTGTGCTGGTCGCAGTCTCAAGCGCCTGGGCCCAGGTTTCCACCGGGACCATCGTTGGGACGGTGGAAGACACCAGCGGTGCGGTGATTCCAAACGCCGGGATTTCCATACGCCAGATCGCAACCGGCGAAGTGCGTGCCAGCCGCACCAATGCAACCGGTGAATTCAATGTCCCTTACCTCCAACCCGGAACCTACTCGGTTACGGCCGCGGCGGGCGGATTCAAATCGAAGGCTTTGAGCGGAATCATTCTGCGCGTGGATCAGACCGCCAACCTGCGGATCACCCTTGAGATTGGCGCTTCGACCGAAACGGTGGAAGTGTCGGCATCCGCGCCACTGGTCGATTCCGCCACGTCATCCTTGGGACAGGTAATTGAAAACCGGCAAATCATCAACCTGCCGCTGAATGGACGAAACCCGTTCGCGCTGGGGCTGCTTTCCGGCAACACGACGCCGATGTTCGGTATGGGATCGAATCTGCCCTTCATCGCGGGCGGTGGCCGGTTCTCCGCGAACGAAGTGACGCTCGATGGCGTGGACAACAACACGGTCTCGAACGCCGGTGCAATCGGGCGGAACGGAATCGCGGTGGTGCCTTCGGTCGACGCGGTGCAGGAGTTCAAAGTGAAGACCAGCACTTTTTCCGCCGAGTTCGGCCACGCCGCGGGAGCCGTAGTCAACGCAACCATCAAGAATGGTACAAACGAACTGCACGGCGTGCTCTTCGAGTTTCTGCGCAACAACGGTTTGGACGCCAACAATTTCTTTTCAAACGCGGCGGGTCAACCGCGTGCGCCGTTTCATCAGAACCAGTTCGGATTCGCAGCCGGCGGGCCGGTCTTGGTTCCCAAGGTCTACAACGGCCACAACCGGACCTTCTTTTTCGCCGACTATCAGGGCACGCGGCAGAGCACTTCCGCTGGCCGGAGCGTGACGGATATTCCACCCGCCGCTTTACGAAACGGGGATTTCTCAAGCGTGAAGACGCCCATCTACGACCCTGCCACGCGCCGCGTTGGCCCCACCGGAAACGTGATCGCCGACCCATTTCCGGGCAACATCATTCCCCCGAGCCGCCTGAACGCAGCAGCCGCTGCCATCACGGGACTGATTCCGCTTCCGAACTTCGGCCCAGCCGGCGCTCTGGCGCGGAATTACTTCTACCAACCCCGCTCCTCGTCGGATACAGACCAGGGCGATATCCGCGTGGATCAGAACATTACTGCTAACAACAATTTCTACGCGCGGTTCTCCATTAGCGCGAATGCGAAGCCTGCCGTGGGAGCTTTCCCTGGCTTCATCGGCGGCGGAACTTCCTCTATTGATAACGCGGCCCAGGGCGTAATTTCCGATGTCCATATCTTTTCCCCGTCGTTGGTGAACGAGTTCCGGTTCGGCTACGTCCGCCACAATGGCAGCATTTATGGAACCGGTCAGGAGGGCGCGGCGTTCGCGCAGCAGCATAATGTTGCGCTATTCCCCGCGCCCATCGTCGGATTCCCGAGCATCGCTTTCAACTATTCCGGACAGCTCTCCGGCACGTCCGAGTTCTCCGGTTGGGGAGGGGGAGACCCGAACCTGAACGTCGAAAATCGCTTCCAATGGTCCGACAATGTGAGCTGGACCCATGGCCGGCATACCTTCAAATCCGGAGCCGACATCCGGCGCCAGCGCTTCGACACGGTGAAGGGTACGCCCTTCTTTGGCCAATACATTTACGGCGCAACCTTCACATCCAGCAGCAACGCGCCCGGCTCCGGATTACCCTTCGCCGACTTCCTTTTGGGCGACCCATCCTTCGTGCAGGGAACGCCCATGCTCAACTGGGGGCGCCAGCGCAGCCTCTACACCGGCGGATTTGTACAGGACGACTGGAAGATCACCAAAAGCCTGACGTTGAACCTGGGCCTGCGCTACGAATTGTTCACCCAGCCCGTGGATGCCAGAGACCTGGGTAGCCTTTTCAATGTGCAGACCGGGCAATATGCCCTCCCTGGGAAGAACGGCGTATCGCGCGCCATCGTGGATGGAGACCACAATAACTTCGGCCCGCGTGCCGGATTCGCCTGGCAAGTGAATCCGAACCTGGTGCTGCGCGGCGGCTACGGCCTGTTCTTCGGGGAGCGTGACCAGAATCAGCAAGTGACCCAGTTCTCGGGCAATCTGCCCAATGTACCCACCATTTCCTTGCCCGCGATTTCGGCCCAGCAGACGGTCGCTCCGCCGTATTCGATCAGCACGCCCATAAAAGTGCTTCCAACCGATCCATCACTGGCCAACTTTACGGCTGCGGCGCCCTATGTGGGCACCATTCGCTCGGCCGGGTTTCACGACGCGCGGGACCCCATGCTGCATCAGTTCAGCTTCGACATTCAGTACCAATTAACGCCGTCCCTGCTTTTCGAAACCTCTTATAGTGGGGCTATTGGCCGCGATCTTTCGTCGTTATTTATCAACCGGAATCAGATTCCTTTTTCGCAGGCGCTGGCCGGGAATAACAAGCAGGCGAACCGTCCATTTTCCTATATCAACGGTACTGTTATCACTACCTACTCCACGGCCTCTAACAACTATAATTCGGCGAATGTCCGGATGGAAAAGCGCTATTCGAAGGGCTTGGCCCTGTTAGTGAACTATACCGTCCAAAAGAATCTGGAAGCGGGCGGAGCGGGCCCGGATGCGTATACGCAGAATGGCGGAACCAGCATTGCCATGGATACTTACAACATCTCGCTGGAGCGCAGCTACGCTCCTATCGACATCCCGCAAATATTTTCGGGAAGCGCGGCTTATGACCTGCCTTTCGGCCCGGGCAAATCGTGGCTCGCACGGGGCGGCGTGGCCGGCAAAATCGTGGGCGGATGGCAAGTGAACACAATCGTGACGCTGCGCGGCGGATTTCCTTCCGACATTCGCACCAATGTTTTGCCTCCGGTGTTTAACACCTTCAACGTTGCCGATCGCGTCTCAGGCCAGCCGATGCTGCTGCGCAATGCGGGGGTGGATGGGTACTTCAATCCGGCCGCGTTCTCCGTCCCTGGAACCGTCCTGAGCGTGACGGGCTCCCCCATACAGAAGTTTGGCAATGCGGCGCGGCGGGTGGCGCGCGGCCCGGGATCGCGCAACGCCGATGTGTCCATCTTCAAGAACACGTATATCACCGAACGCACCATGCTCCAGTTCCGCGCCGAATTCTTCAACTTCACCAACACCCCAACCTTCTTCCTGCCGGCCGCCAACAGCCCGACACTGACCTGTATCGGAACGCCTGGAAGTGCCTGTAATGCGAACAACCCGTCCTTCGGCAAGCTTTCGAGCGGTACTGCCACCGGCCGTCAAATTCAGTTCGGGCTTA
>JBBQUE010000545.1:0-3456 GCA_038212805.1 Bryobacterales bacterium
GATTAATGCCGCCGGGGATATTGAATGTGTCGTTGTTCAGATCGGCATTGAAAAAGACATCCGTCGCCGCGTTGTACGATCCCACGCTGCCGCGCGAATCGATCTCGCGCCCTAACCGCAGGTTCGTCCCGAACTTCAGCGCGTGGTTATTCCACTGGTAAGCCAGATTGTCCACGAACTGCCATGTCTTCAACTTCCGCGAATTTCCGAAGTCCGACACCGGCGTATCAATCGGCGCGCCCGCGATGGACAGCTTATTCAGATCGGCCTGGGGAATGTTGAACTGGAACGCAAACTGGTTGAGCCCGAACACGGCTTCATTGGTTAGCCGGGACGTAGGGTTCCAGCGCCAGTTGAACGCCAGATTCTTAGGATTCCGGAACGTATTCACCTGGCATCCCGTGCCCGGAAACAGCGCCACCCCGGCATTGCCGTTATCGCAGTTGGTGTTCTGCTGGCCCCAGGAAACGCGCGCGTAGACAGTGTTCCGGGCGTTGATGATCTGGTCTACCTTGAACGTAACGTCGTGCTGGCGTTCCTGCCCGGCGGCTCCAAAAACGAAGCCCGCCGTGTTCAGGCCGTCGCCCACGTTGAACGCGTTCGGCAAAGGCTGCGCATTGGCCAAGGCCTGAATATTCTTGTCCAGCCCAAGCTTCAGCGGGTCGTTCGCGGGAATGCTGTAGCTGGCCACATTCACCCCGGGCAGCACGTTGCCGCCGCCATCCACCGATGCCCCGGGCACGCCGGCCGGAGAATTCTTCCCGCTGGTAACGTAGCGGAACAGCCCCTGCCGGGCCTGGCTGGTGTAAACCGTTCGCGTCTTGGTATAGGTCTGCAGCGCCGTCAACCCTTGCACGTTGACGAAGAAGAAGGTCTTGTTTTTCCAGATAGGGCCGCCCACGTCGCCGCCGAAAATATGCTGCACGAATTGCGATTTGCCGATGCCATTGAAATTGTTCTGCCACTCGTTCGCGTTGAACCGCGGAGTACGGTAAAACTCAAACGCCGCGCCGTGAAACTCATTGGTGCCGGACTTGGTAATCATCGCCACCTGCGCCCCGCTGCTGCGTCCATATTCGGCCGAGGGGTTAGAGGTAATCAGGCGAAACTCCGCCAGCGAATCGGGATTGGTGCGCAGCGGCGCGAAGTTCGATCCTCCACTGCTGCTCTCATTGTTGTCGATTCCGTCCAGAGTAATATTGAACGCGCGATCCCGCGAACCGAACACCACCACCGCGCCGCCGCTAATCGCCTGCGTATCAATCACGCCCGGCTGCAGATCCACTAAGCCAATGGGGTTCCGCCCGCGTGTCCCCACAATGGGCAGATCTTTAATAGTTTTCTCTTCAATCACATTGCCCAGGCTTGCCGAGGAACTGGTTTGCACCACTTCCGCCGCTCCGTTTACCTCCACCACTTCGCTGGTGCTGCCTACTTCCAGGGGCACATTCACGGTGGTGGGCTGGCCGATGGTAACGCCGTTGCCGCGCGAACTATACCGCCGGAAACCCGGTGATTCCACCACCACTTCATACATGCCCGGTTGCACGGCTTCAAATGTGTAAGCGCCCGACCCACTGGTGGTGGTCGAGAACGTAGCGCCCGTGCCCTGGTTTATCAAACGAACCTGAGCCTGCGTCACGGCGGCCCCGGAAGAGTCGGAGACCACGCCTACCAGGCGGGACGTTGTGCCCTGCCCAAAAGCCAAGGTCGAAATCAGACCGATCGATAGTAAAAACTCAAATCCCCTGTTACCCATAACGTCATGCTATCAAGATGCAACCCGCGGCGTGTATCCGCAGTCTATATTGCTGGCGGCAGGGAATTTGAGGACCGCTGGTATAGTAGAAGTGGAATTCGGGTCGATAATTTCATTCCATCTGCTTGCTCGTTGCGTATATCTCAAGAGAAGGACATCGTTTCATGAGCACATCGAAAATTCAGATCGTTGAACCGGAGCCGGTCGAGGAATCCGCCCACCCGATAGCCATATCGAATGGCTACACCCCGCAACCTGGTGGATACAAAGTTGTCAGCCGCATCGTCGATTGGATCACTATCGACCGTCTGCAGCTGCTGAACATCACCGAGCGGGTGAACGAGATTGTTCGCAAAAGCGGCGTGCGCGATGGCTTGGTTCATCTGCAATCGCTGCACACCACGTCGGCCGTTTTCATCAATGAATGGCAGGATGCGCTGTTGCACGATGTCCGCAATTTCTTTGAAGAAGTGGTCGAGCGGGATCAATATTACCGGCACAACGATCCGAAATTCTCCGATTGCGAACGCCAGAACGCGGATTCCCACATGCGCGGCATGCTGATGGGGCAGACTCTGTCTCTGCAGGTTCGGAACGCCACGGTGCTGCTGGGAACCTGGCAGAGCATCATTTTCGCCGAGTTCGACGGCCCGCGCAGCCGTTCGTTGGCGATCCAGGTTTCGGGTATCTGACGCCCGGGATACACCAAGCCGCGGCTATCCTGCTAGAATTCTCGTAAGGGTTCATCCTCGAAGCATGCTGCTCGCCAGAGAATTCATAGATTATATTGCCCGCCAACTCGTTCAAAGATTGACTCCGCAAGTGTTTGAAACCACGAACCCCGCGGGGTCGACCGAACTCATCGCGCGTATATTCGAAGACGAACTCGCGGTGGAAGACCGGCTGAACGACGAAGTCCGGGATCTGCTCGACCAGTACAGCGAATACATGCGGAAGGAGGGCGTCAGTTATCAGGAGATGTCCCGCCGCGTGAAGAACACGCTGCTCTCACAACGCAAGATCATCCGCGCGGCCGGCCGGGAAACCGACGGCATGAAGCTTTCGCGCGACAAGATCAACGATGTTTCGCACAAGCTGGTAGCGGCGTTTCGGAAGTCACGCGACTTCAGGTTGAAGGGCGACCCCAACGACATCCGCCTGGAATTGGTGAAAGCCACCACTGAGATCCTGACGGTTGAGGAAAAAGTGGAGAAGGCAGCCCGCGCCAAGATCCGCACGCAAAAGAAAGAAATCCCCGAAGGCTCGGAAGAGTGGGAACTGCTGCACAAGCGCTACTACACGGAAGAACTCAAGAAATACGGGATTGAGCTCTACAAGCAAGCGCACCCCCGGGGCTAGCCCCGGCTCCCTGAGAACTGCTATCACACCTCTGGACGCGGGAATAGCGGGCTTGGGACGCATTACGCAATAACATCCCGCCGTTGAGTTCAGTTTTACCGCGCGGCCGCATACCCGCCCTCCCAGCAATCCCACGAACTTTCAACCTGAATCTCCAACCCTCCCAACAACATACAAAATTTAGCCGTTTCCCCCGGCCCCACCCCGTGCTATTTCTACTACCGAAGGAGCACGCCCCGCTATGTCCCAAAAGTCGAAAAACCGCACCATGATCAACCGGTCCAACGCCCAGAACTCCACCGGCCCTAAATCCGCCGAAGGCAAAAGCAAATCTTCCC
>JBBQUE010000546.1:0-3448 GCA_038212805.1 Bryobacterales bacterium
TGTGCTGATCCCGACCTTGCTGATCGCCGCATGGCGCATCGTGGAATTCCGCCTCCACCTGGGTGAACGCCTAATCCCGGGCTTGGGCTTCTTTACCCGCACCGATATCCGGTTGGACGCAGTATTGTGGGGCTGCTGGGCGGCGCTGCTTTTTCCCGAAATTCGCGACCGCGTGGGCGATTGGCTGCGCGGCTGGGTCTGGCTGGCATTGGTTCTGGTATTCATGCTTTGCGCCATTTACAATCCTCCGATGGCCCTGCTATGGCAATCCGCCATCATTCCTCTCTTGCTGGTGGGAACGGTGCTGCATCCGCTGGAGTGGGTTGGTCGAATTCTCGAATACGCACCGCTGCGCTGGATCGGAAAGCTGTCTTATAGCCTGTACCTGTGGCAGCAGATCTTTCTCGTGGACGCGGCGCAATCCCGGGGCTTGGGGATCTTTCAGGATTTTCCAGTGAACGTCCTGGCAACGTTTGCTTGCGCGGTCGCCAGCTTCTATCTGGTAGAGCGGCCCGCCATTCGCGTGGGGCACTGGCTGGCCAAGCCGGTGAATGCCGGCCGCGACGCCACCCCGCAACTTCAGACTGCGCCAGCCGAGGGGCGCTAACGATTGCTGAACTGCCCGCTGCGATTGAGGAACCGCGAACGGGTGCTGTCCCGATGAGCCGGACAAAGCGTAGCTTCTGGAACGTGATCACCGGACTCCTGATGACCGCGTTGACTCTAGGGATCGGCTTCATTAGCACCCCTTACATTCTCCGCTGGCTGGGCGCGGAACGCTTCGGGCTATTCCGTGTCCTCATGGATTGCTTCGGCTACCTGGCCCTTCTCGATCTCGGCGTAATTGGCTCAGTTGAAGCCAGTTTAGGTCCGAAACTGGGAGCCGGCGACGACCAGGGCGTGCAGGCCACACTATCCGCGGGACTTCGAATCTACCTCTGGATTTCCGCGCTGATGCTGGTGGGGGGCGCGTTGCTGGTGCTGATTCTCCCGCGATTCCTCCAACTGACCACCGTCACCACGCAGGAGCTGCTGGTGGCCGCCTGGATTCTGCTGATTCCCGTGGTGTGGTTTCCGATTTCCGTTTTCCGGGCCCTGATGGAAGCCCGCCAACGCAGCTATCTGGTGAACCTGCTCCTGACCAGCCAAGCCTTGTTGACCACAACTCTTCTGGTGCTGGCGGCCCGCGCGGGATGGGGTTTGATCGGCCAGGCGGCAGCCACCACCTTGGCCTTGGCGCCCGCGCCCGCGGTGCTGCTTTGGATGGGTTTGCGGCATTACCGGAACGTGCTGGCCATGCCTCCCGACCGGAAAGCGATGGCTGAACTCCGGGCGCTGAACTGGCCCACATTTTGGTTCAATATCAGCGGACGGTTGGGATTGCTCAGCGATAACATTGTGATTGGTTTCTTCCTGGGCCCTCTGGCGGTGGCTCCATTTTTTCTGACACAGCGGCTGGCCCAGATCGCGCAGGGACAGTTACAAGCCATTGGGAATTCCACCTGGGCTGGCCTGGTTGAGTTGCACGCGCAGGGACAGACCCGGCGGTTCTGCGACCGGATGATCGAACTCACCACTCTGATCAGCGGCGCAGGCCTGGCGGTTCTGGGGCCCATCGCGGCGTACAATCAGCACTTTATTCGTCTGTGGGTGGGGCAAAGTTACTACGCCGGCCACTGGGTAACAGCCATTGCCTGCGTTAACATCTGGCTGTGGGCTATATCCAGTTTTTGGGGGTGGCCCATCAGCGGCTCGGGAAATATTGCGTCGCTGGTGCCTTACGCCATCGCCTTCACCATTCTCAATGTTTCCGTCAGCATCCTGGGGGTCTTGACGGTCGGGTTACCCGGTCCGCTTCTGGGAACGTTCGCTGCCTTTTTCCTGATTCATTCGTGGGCCATGCCCCGGATTCTCAGCCGCATTTTTGCGCCGGAGCTGGCCTCCATCTGGAAGTCCGCGGTACGCCCGTTGATCTGGGGACTGCCCTATGCCGCGGTGCTATGGTTCGTGGCCCAAAGCCAGGCTCCCCTGGGCTGGTTGGCCTTGGGCGTGCAGACAGGCGTTGCGGCCTTGGGTGGATTCCTGCTCTGGTGGCTGCATCTGAAGCCCGAGGCCCAACTCGAGTGGAAACAGCGACTGAGGTTCCTGGCGTGAGCGGGTCATACCTGAACGCGGCTGATGGCGCGCCGCGCGCAACCTGGGCGGTAATCACCGGCGAGTATCCACCGCAGCCAGGGGGGGTGAGCGACTATACGCGCATGATCGCTCTCGGGCTGGCCGATGCCGGGGATGAGGTGCACGTGTGGGCTCCAGAGACCGGCCAGCCGACGCCGGAGGAGCATGGCGTACAAGTCCATCGCATCCCGGGCGGCTTTGGGCCCAGGGGTCTTTCGACCTTATCGGCGGCGCTCAACCGCCTGCCGCGCTCCAGCCGTATCCTGGTTCAATACGTGCCGCAGGCCTACGGTTGGAAGGCCATGAATATCCCGTTTTGTCTTTGGCTGGCCAGCCGCAAACAACCGGTTTGGGTGTTTTATCATGAGGTGGCATTCCCGTTTCGCCGGTCCCAAAGTACGCATCTGAATTTCCTGGCGCTGGTCACGCACGGCATGGCATCGGTGGTCGCGCATTTCGCGCAGCGCGTCTTCGTATCAATTCCCGCCTGGAAGCAGATGCTAGCCTGCGGACGCCCGGTCGAATGGTTGCCGATTCCCAGCAATGTCTCTACCAGCGTCGATAGGGCCGCCGTGACATCTGTGCGCAAGCGGTTGGCTCCAGCGCCGCCCGAGGGAGTTCTGATCGGACACTTCGGGACGTACGGCACGCAGATCGCGCCGCTGCTCAACGAGATCCTGCCGCCGCTGCTGACTGCCGGCGCCAAGCGGACAATTCACCTGTTAGGGGGCGGGGGAGCGCAATTCGCGGCCGATTTCCGGATCTCCTTTCCCCAGTTCGCAAATCGCGTAACGGCACCGGGGAGACTGCCGCGCGAGGAGGTCGCGACCCATCTGGCGGCCTGCGATCTGCTCATTCAGCCTTACGCCGATGGCGTCAGTGCGCGCCGGACCAGCGTGATGGCCGGACTGGCGCTCGGTCTGCCTATTCTCACCACGCAGGGTCATCTTACGGAGCCGGTCTGGGCCGAGAGCGGCGCGGTGGGGCTGGCACCGGCTCTCGCGCCGCAAGAGTTTCTAAGAGCGGCGGAAGCGCTTCTGGCCAATCCCGAACGCCTATGCGAACTGGGCGCGAAGGCCGCGGCACTGTATCGTGACCGCTTTGATTTAGCGAATACCATTCGAGCCTTACGCGCATGAGCAGACTCCGGGTGGGCGTGGTCTGCGATTTCCTCGAAGATCGCTGGTATAGCATGGATCTGGTGGGCGATATGCTGGTCCGCCACCTTCAGCGCGACTTCGCGGCGTCCATTGCGGCCACGCAGATCCGTCCC
>JBBQUE010000547.1:0-3440 GCA_038212805.1 Bryobacterales bacterium
CCCCCAGATTAGGCTCCAGGGTGGTAAACGGATAGTCCGCGATTTTGGGGCGGGCCGCGGAAATACGAGAGATCAAGGTGGATTTGCCCGCGTTCGGAAATCCCACAAGCCCAACGTCAGCCAGCAGCTTCAGCTCAAGCCGGAGGTTCTTTTTATCGCCGGGGCGGCCCATCTCATGTTCAGTAGGTGCCTGGTGGGTAGAAGTAGCGAAATGTTGGTTGCCGCGACCGCCTTTTCCGCCCTTTGCAATAATGAACCGCTCGCCGGGTTCAACGAAATCGTGCAGCAGTTCTCCAGTCTCCCATTCATAAACCACAGTACCGACGGGGACCGGCAATTCGATGGAACGACCGTCGCGCCCGGTACGCTGGCTACCTTCGCCGTGACGTCCACGTTCAGCTTTGTGTTCGGGATTGAAGCGAAAGTGGAGAAGCGTATTGTGGTGAATACTGGCGACCATCGTGATGTCGCCGCCCCGCCCGCCGTCGCCACCACTGGGGCCGCCCCGCGGAACAAACTTCTCGCGGCGGAAAGCCATACAGCCATTTCCACCGTCTCCGGCTTCGATAAGGATTCGTACTTCGTCAATAAACATTGTAAAAAGCGGCGAGACTGCTGAGGAGAGAAAGGAACCAGGCGGGTATGGGAGCCCGCCCTAGCTTACACTTCGGTGAGAATATTGATGAACTTACCCATGCGACCGCGATCGCGGAACTGAACAATGCCAGAAACCTTGGCAAATAGGGTGTCGTCTTTGCCGATACCAACATTCTCGCCGGGCTTGTAGACACTGCCGCGTTGCCGGACTAGGATGGAGCCGCCGCTAACGGCTTCGCCTCCAAAACGCTTGACGCCTAAACGCTGCGCATTTGAATCCCGCCCATTTTTAGAACTGCCTAAACCTTTTTTATGCGCCATGATGCACCTAAGCTAAAATTTCGCCGACCCGGACTTCCGTATAGTTCTGCCGGTGTCCGATCGTACGCTTGTACTGCTTTTTCCGCTTGAACTTAAACACCAAAACTTTTTCGTCCCGGTCGTGCGCCTGAATGGTGGCTTTCACGCGGGCCTGGGCCAGATCGGCTCCCAAAACCAATTCATCGGAATCGCGGACGACGGCCAGAACGCGGTCGAACTCGATTTCAGTCCCGACCTCTCCGGCAAGGGTGTCGACCTTGATCATATCGCCCGGCGACACGCGATATTGTTTACCACCCGCTTCAATGACTGCGTACATGCTTATCCTTCTCTATCGTTTTGCAATGTTGCTTCTGAATGGCAGCTGATTTTGGACACACCGGATGGAAACGAAGACGGACGTCCTTCGAGCTACAACCTTTTTATTATACTTTAAAACGGGAGCGTGTGCAAACGCTCCCGCAAGTTCGCGGACGGAAAGGCTAGCTTTCCGCTACTACCGGGTTCTTCAATTCACCCAGGCCTTCCACTGTGACCGTTACGTTGTCTCCCGCGCGCAGGTAGCGTGGCGGTTTGCGGGCGAAGCCAACTCCGGGGGGCGTTCCCGTGGAAATCACGTCGCCAGGTTCAAGCGTAAACACGCTGGACAGGTACGCCACCAGCTCCGGAACGCTGAAGATGAGCTCCTTGGTGTTGGAGTTCTGTAGCACTTCGCCGTCAATGGACAGTCCGATATTCAGTTTGTGTGGATCCGCGATCTCGTCCGCGGTCACCAGATAGGGGCCCATGGGGGCGAAGGTATCGAACGACTTGCCCATGATCCACTGGGAGGTAGCCAATTGCACGTCGCGGGCACTCACGTCGTTCACTATGGTGTAACCAAAGACATGGTCCTTCCAATTTTCGGCTTTGATGTGGCGGCCGCCCTTTCCGATGACGAAGGCGAATTCAGCTTCGTAGTCCGGCTGCGAAGAATTCTTCGGAAGGATAATTTTCTCGCCGGGGCCGATGACGCATTGCGGCCATTTCGAGAAGATGACCGGGATGGTTGGGATGGCCATGCCGGACTCAATCGCATGATCCCGGTAATTCAAACCCACGCAGATGAATTTGGGGGGGCGGGGGATGGGTGCCAGGAGTTTCACGGCCGCCAGGGAGAGTGCCCCCGCGGGAGGATGGGCGAGCAAGTTCTCCACCTTCGCCTTGGCCTCAGATCCGCCGGCGAGGACCTGGATCATATCCGTAAACCCTATGCCGCTCAGGGGGATAACGGAATCGTGCAGCAGAACCCCGGGTTCTGCCTTTCCACCGGATTGTTGAAAGGTGACGAGTTTCATAAATGGTCTGAATAGGAATTATTTCACATGCTAAAAGTCAAACCGCAGGCGCAGGCCTGCGCTGCGGGGCGGAGCGATGGCAGTGCCTGAAAACAGTCCGGCGAAGTTGATCACGTTCAGCCGGTCCGTGATGTTGAGGACATCGAGTTGCAAACTTGCGGCACGCTTCTCCTTGCGCCACAGATCCGCGCCCAGCGATGCATCGATAGATGATGAAGGACGCACGCGCCCACGGTCGAGATTGACCTTACGAAGCACGTCCGCTCCATACTGTGCCGTCAGAAACGCGACGCTCTGTGGCAGATTGTCCACGGGGAGCCCGCTATTGTAGGAAGTATTCCAGGCGGTCCAGAGCCGCCGCGATATCTGGAAACGAAGCATGGCGCGCGCGGTATTGCGTTGGTCTTGCGTCACCGGGAAACGATTGCGGGAGCTAAGCAGAGCCTGCGAATTGTCGTCCAGGAATAGGCCGCCGGCGATGGGATACTCCCCGCGCCCCAGCATGTTCGAATAGCTGACAAAGCCGGAAAACCGTCCCCAGCGGGGAACGTCGAGTTTGACTTCGACTCCGCTAACCACCCCCCGGTGGAATGCAATCGGGAAGCCAACTCCCGTGTTTAGTAACAGATCGTCATCGGGATAATTGGCGATGTCGCGCCGGAAGAAACTTGCGTCGAGGCGGAGTTTCCGGGCTACGGGTTGCGTGAACCCGGCCTCATAATAGTTTCCGCGGGACGGCCGGACGGGCAGATAAACGGCCGCATTGTTCAGCGATTGAGCGGATTGGGAAGCGGAAACGAGGATATTTTCAAAAGCTGGAGTGCCAAAGATACGGTCGTAGGATGCATGCAGCACGGTACCGGTCTGGCGGATTCGCCAGGAGGCCCCCAGCCGGGGACTGAAGCCAGTCTCATCCACTAAGAGATGATAGTGATCAAAACGAAGCCCGGCGCTGAGCGTCAGAGGGCCCAGCCGGATCAGGTCCTGCGCATAGACGGCCTGTTCACGATTCGGAGCGCTGCCTTGGAACCGCAGGCGAGGGGGCGTATCCCGGTCGAAGATGCGGACCCCAGCCACGCGGTAGGAAACTATGTCGTACCCGAACGTTTCGCGCAGGGAGGCGAAGCTGGCTTCGGTCCCGGTCTTCCATTCGTGGCGGCCCCAATGCCCGGCCAAGCTTCCGTT
>JBBQUE010000548.1:0-3439 GCA_038212805.1 Bryobacterales bacterium
CGGTCAAAGGCCTCAAGCCCTCCGTGCGGATTTGGGGCGTGGAAACCGAAGGGGCGGACGCCATGGCGCGGGCCATCGCCGCCGGACATCCCGCCCGCATGCCGGCCATCACCTCCATCGCCCGGACTCTCGGTGCCCCCATCGTCAGTGACCGTACGTTGCACGCCGCCCGGCAATACCTGGAATCGGTCACCGTCGTGCCAGATCGCGAAGCCGTGGACGGCATTCGCTTCTTCCTGGAGCGCGCCAAGCTCCTCACCGAGCCTGCCGCAGCATGTACCCTGGCCGCCGCCGAGCGTCTGAAAACGAACTTTTTCGCCCACAGTCAAGTGGTGCTGGTGCTCTGCGGTGGCAACATGGGGATGTCAGAACTGCACGATTTTTTTACCCGGCAGTGGTAGTTTTTACAGCCCCGGACGCCCCCCGGCGGAAGAAATCGCATTGAAACCGGATGGCCTCCAAGTTGCTCTGTCGTTAACTTCCGTACTACATGAGTCGAGAAAGCTTCCACAATAACCCGCCAGACATTCCCCGATATTACCCCTTCGCCAGATAACCCGCTACTAACACCCCAAAAGCTTTCTCGACTCGTCTCGGAAAGATTACACCCGGCCTCAAATCAAGGTAATCTAGGAGTCACTGTGTTGACGTTTGCGGCAACTGATCAGGCCGTTGTTTCGGACCGGGCTCAAATTGAGTCCTGTCTGCGGAGCATCTTGCCCGCTAGTGCATCGCCTGTGGCACAGGCTATGTGCTACTCCGTGCTGGGCGGGGGACAACGCCTGAGACCCATGCTGGCATTGCGCGTCGCCCGTGCTCTCGACGTGGATGTTGCTTGCGCGGAACGGCCCGGGGCTGCCGTGGAACTGCTGCACTGCGCTTCCCTCATTGTGGACGACTTGCCCTGCATGGATAACGATGCCATGCGGCGGAACCGTGCCTCGCTCCACGTGGAATTCGGCGAGTCCACCGCAGTTTTAGCAGCGTTTGCCCTGGTGGCCTTGGCGGCCAAAGTGGTGGCGGATCACAGCCGCTTCCAGTTGAAGCTGCTCAGTACCATGGATTGCAATAGCCTGATCGGCGGCCAGGCGCTGGACCTGGAACTGGCTGGAGAAAGCCGGGACCAGCAGCGATCCTACGTCACGTCGCTCAAAACGGTCCCTCTGTTCCGGTTGGCAGTGGAAGCCGGGTGCCTGTCCCCCTCCATTCCAAAAATCGAACGCCAGGCAGTGCAGGCTTTTGGCCGCGAATATGGCGTGGCGTATCAGATGGTGGACGATTATTTAGACGCAGAAACCTCCTGCCTGGATCAGGTAATGGAGCAGTTCCACCGCGCCCGTAGTTGCCTCCATCCTTTGGGAGACCGATCTATGCAACTTTGCGAAATGCTGGATTACCTCAGTTTTAAGATCCAAGCTGGAAGTCAGAAAACTTGAAACAGATTGTAGTCATTGGCAGTGGATTTGGCGGGTTGGGTACGGCCATCCGGCTGCAGTCGCGCGGCTATCAGGTTCAGCTGGTAGAGGCGCGCGACAAACTGGGCGGACGCGCTTACGTTTATGAACAGGATGGCTTCAAGTTCGATGCCGGCCCCACCGTAATCACCGCCCCGTTTCTAATTGACGAGATCTTCGAAGGGGCGGGCCGCAAGACTGCCGACTACGTAAACATCGTTCCGGTGGACCCCTTCTACCGCATCGAGTTTCACGATGGCCGCTGGTTTGAATACAACGGCGACGAAGAGGAAACCACGCGCCGTGTGGCCCGGTTCTCGCCCGGCGATGAAGGCGGCTACCGGCGCATGATGATCCACGCCAAGGCCATCTTCGACAAAGGCTTCGTGGAACTCTCCGACCGGCCATTTCTGAAGTTCTCCGACATGATCAAGGTTGCTCCGGATCTGGTGCGGCTGCAATCCTACCGGTCGGTCTACAGCTTCGCCACCAAGTATGTGAAGGATCCCCTGCTGCGCCGCGTGTTCAGCTTCCACCCCTTGCTGGTGGGGGGCAACCCATTCCAGACCACGTCCATCTACGCACTGATCCACTATCTGGAACGGCAGTGGGGCGTCCACTACATAATGGGCGGCACGGGCGCGTTAGTGGAAGCCATGGGCCGGGTGTTCCGCGAAATCGGCGGCTGCGTGCGGCTCTCCTCCCCTGTCAGCCGGATTACTATCGCCAACGGTAAGGCCACCGGTGTGGAACTGGCCAGCGGGGAACGGATGGCGGCGGATGCCGTGGTCAGCAATGCCGACATCTCCAACACCTACTTGAAGATGGTGTCCCCGGTAAAGCGCCCCAAAGACACCAACCTCAAACTGGCCGGCATGCGCTATTCCATGTCGCTCTTCGTCATCTATTTTGGCACCCGGAAGCAGTACCCCAACATCCGGCACCACACCATTATCCTGAGCGAGAGCTATAAAGAACTGCTCAACGACATCTTCAACACCAAGCACCTGCGCGAGGATTTTTCGCTTTACCTGCATCGCCCTTCGGCAACCGACCCCAGCATGGCCCCCGAAGGTTGCGACTGTTTCTACGCCCTGATCCCGGTCCCCAACCAGCTGAGCGGTATCAATTGGAAAAACGAAGCCAAACCGTTCCGGGACCGGATCATGCGATTCCTGGAAGATAAGTACCTGCCAGATCTCGAAACGAACCTGGCGACGGAGCGTCTGTTTACCCCGCTCGATTTCGAAACCACCTTGAATACTTACCGGGGTTCCGGATTTTCATTTGAGCCGGTGCTGCACCAATCGGCCTGGTTCCGCCCGCACAACGAATCGGAAGACGTTCAGAATCTATACTTTGTGGGTGCGGGTACCCACCCCGGGGCAGGCGTTCCCGGCGTGCTCTCCTCAGCCAAAATCGCGGAGAAACTGATTTGCCATCGGCTGCCCAGTTAGCGTTGGCTTCGTTTTATCGCCAGGCGGCTGCGGTGACGGCGGAGCATTCCAAGAGCTTCTATTTCGCCACCCGGTTCTTCCCGCCGCAACTGGCGCAGTCCGCCCACGCGGTTTATTGGTTCTGCCGCCACACTGACGATCTGGTGGATGAATGCCTCACCCCCGAGCAAGGCCGCCGCGATCTGGAAGCGTGGGCGTTACAAGTTGAGACGGCTTTCCGCGGCGGACCGGTCGACAGTCCGGTACTGGTCACGTTCCTGGACGCCAAGCGCCGCCACGCCATCCCGGATGAGTATCCGCTGGAACTGATCGAAGGCATGCGCATGGACCTGGAACGAACCCGGTATGACGACTTCACTGGTCTGCGTCTGTTCTGTTACCGGGTGGCTTCGGTGGTGGGTTTAATGATGTCGCACGTGATCGGGTTCCAAGAGGGCGCGCTGCCCTTTGCCATCGACCTCGGGATTGCCATGCAACTCACCAACATCCTGCGTGATATCGGCGAAGATCTGGACAGGGGCCGCATCT
>JBBQUE010000549.1:0-3436 GCA_038212805.1 Bryobacterales bacterium
CATAAAGCCCCCCCACACCCAAGGCGGAGCCAAGTACTGGGACCCCTGATTCCTCCCCGGCTCCATGGCCGGCACCGCCATCGGCCACGCCGGCATGCAGGTCTCCGAAATTCAAAAGGAGCCCATCGAATACCTCGTCAACCAGGGCCTTAACCGCGAGCAGCAGCGTTATGAGCTCGACATGATCCAGGCCATCAACCGCAAGCACCAGGAAATGTGGAAGCTCGACGACGAACTCGAAACCCGCATCCAGTCCTTCGAGATGGGTTTTCGCATGCAGGCCGAAGCCTCAAAGGTCTTTGACGTCTCAAACGAATCCGCCGAAACCAAGAAACTCTATGGCCTCGACGACCCCAAAACCGCCGACTTCGGCTGGCAGTGTCTCTTAGCCCGCCGCCTCGCCGAAGCCGACGTCCGCTTCATCCAGTGCACCCACAGCTACAAGTGGGATCAGCACTCAGACCTCTTCGCCAAACACAACGAAAACGCCGCCGAAGTCGACAAACCTATCGCCGGCCTCCTCAAAGACCTCAAAGCCCGCGGCCTCCTTAAAGACACCCTGGTCATCTGGAGCGGCGAATTCGGCCGCACCCCCGTCTCCGAATCCGGCAACGGCCGCGACCACAACCCCTACGGCTACTCCCTCTTCATGGCCGGAGGCGGCACCAAACCTGGCTTCACCTACGGAGCCACCGACGAATTCGGCTACCACGCCGCCGAAAACCGCATGCACATCCACGACTTCCACGCCACAGTCCTCGCCCTCTTAGGCATGGACCACCAGAAGCTCACCTACCGCTACTCCGGTCGTGACTTCCGCCTAACCGACACCGCAGGCAACGTCCACGACGGCATCTTCGCGTAAGTTAGTTGAACCTATACTTGACTGACAGACCGTGATAGGACTGTGGATTGCCGCCCGTTCAAGTCAAGCCATTCTCAGCCCATCTCAAAATCGTTCTGGCTAAGGAACATCTGGACGCCTTGCGCGCGGAAATCGTGCGGCATATCGACGCGAAATCGGGCAGCATGATGGTTGAGTTCGATCCTTCCGGCAATTATCTCCAGGCGATTGGGGCTCTTCCTTTGCGCCTGCCGCTCATAATTGGTGACTTCCTGCAGAATCTCCGCTCGTCGCTCGATTATCTTATATGGGAACTTTGCGGTTCCCCGCAAGAGAACGCCGGGAGACGTGTCCAGTTCCCCGTATGTAAAGATCTCAAGGCCTTCGATAAAACCCTCCGGTCCGGAGCCCTTCAGAGTGCGCCCCCTGACGCGAGCCCAATCATTGAGAGGTTGCAGCCTTATCATAGGATTCAAGGAGGGGCCTTGCGAGAATTACGAAGTGTACGCGGTCTTAAGCGGTCGCGCCGCCTACGTCTTGGAGGAGGTGTTCCCTCTGTTTGGCCGATTCTTCCCTTAATTTGATAGCCGTGTCAAACCCTTTCCACTGCATCGGCGTTCCCAAGCCTGTGTCTCTTAGTCGTACCAGGCGCAACGGGATTCACGTAGTCGAAAACCACCCAACGAAATCGTGCAAGCCAAATCCGCGTTCACCGGCGTTTATCCGCCGTAAATCCGCGTCCTGACTGGCAGGCCCGGGGGTACCCAGAATCCCAACCAACGTCGGCCCTCACAGTCCGTAATTCCGCAGCATAGCCCCCGAAATCTCAACACTCTCCGGCCACTGCCCCCGCCGCCGCCCGGCATGCGTCTGATACTCCTCAATCCGCAACGCGTCCGGCTGCACAACCCGACCCTCCCGCAAAAACAACAACCCCGCCAACCGCGTAGGCATTTTCGCCACGAAATCCTCAGCCTCCCGCAGCGCCTCGCGCAGCCGTGCCGGGACCGCCACCGGATCCACAGGCTCCTGGCTCAACAGCTTCGGCCATTCCGACAACGGATAATTGGCATTCCGCCGAATCTCCGCAATCAACCCCTCCGGAGTAACCCAAATCACCGCGCCCACACCCAGAATCCTCTTGTGAACCGTCACCAGATCCACAATATCCCGCACCTCCCGCCGACCCGCCGCCGCCATCGCCTTATTGAGCGCCAGATCCACCGGATGCAGTACATATCCAAACACTTCATCCCGTACAGTTGGAAAGAACCGGTAATCGCTGTCCACAACCCATTCAAGGCGCGTGCCATCGCCATCCCGGCATACCGCCGCCGTATAAATCTGAGGAAGTTGCCGAAGCCACGAAACAGCGTATCCTCCCGCTTCCAACACCGACCCATCACCCAGAGCCGCCAGAGCCACGCGCTCCTCCCGGTCATGAAAAATATCAATGGCGGATGAAAATCGGCCTGCATCCCGATTGAGTGGCGTCCCCCCGCAACGTAGCTTTCCGGGTCCCGATAATCCGCAAGCAACCGCAGAACATCGCTCTGAATGTTAGAGAGCGGCACGGCAAGCCACTTCCAGTTCTTCCGCCAGCCGCCGGGCGCGCTCAGATCCCCTTCCACACGCAGGCTCCGCGTCACCGTAAGCGCCTCTTCCGCCGTCGGATGTTCAATTTCCCGCACGTTCCAAAGTGCCCGTAAACGATAATCCGCAAACGCCCGGTGATAAAGCATTTCATAGTCCGGCGTCGCTGATTCAGTGCTCATAAACAAGAATAGTCCGTTGCTTCGTTCACGATCCATGCACATATCGCACCGAAAGCCCTCGGAATGATTAATCCCGAGGAGATCACCACAAACGCTAAGGTAAGCGCTCCATGACTGTTCGAAGGATTCCGTTAATCCCTGCAGCTCCACCATCTCCTGCTTTCACCAGCCAGTCGTAGACGTCCCGGTCAATGCGGGCGGCCAGGAATACCTGCGGAGCACTGTGAAACAAGGCCAGTTCAGAGTCTGTTGTGGCCGGAACGTCTGAATAGTCGATCCCCGAATCATCTCCCGCCGCTTGTCGCCGGGCAATCCGCGCCAGCACGGCCTGCTGCGTCTTATTCGGCGGCTTGCCGAAAATAGATTCTGCGCTCACGCTGATCCGCTTCCCGGGCTGAGATAATTCGGATAACTTCTTCGTCGCCATATTCACTTTCCAGTCGATAAACATGCACTACCAGGAGAACCGCCTCCTGCGCGCACCCGATCGCATGCCATCGTTGTTCGCCCTCCACAATCCGGTCTAACCGAAGTACCAGGCAGGGATCGGTGAACACCAGCGCCGCGCTTCCGAAAGCAATGCCGCCGTGCTTCCTCTGGTTGATCCGATCCTTCTCGCTGTCCCATTCAAACCGCACCGATATCCGAAGTTTATCCTGGAAACCGCCTCGGGTCCGGCTTTTCAGTAACTTCACGCCGTACCTGATCCACAAAATCGTCGACCTCAATCCTCGCCTTGTCTTCCTGCTCACGCTGTTCCAGCGAGAAAGTCAGCATCTCCCGCAACCGCCGCCTGCTCCCCTCCCCGGCCCCCTCC
>JBBQUE010000550.1:0-3420 GCA_038212805.1 Bryobacterales bacterium
TGTCGTTGACCCATTGATTACGGTTATAGGTAATGGTCTTCGACCAGGTGTAGTTCCCGCCGAACTGGAAAGAACGCGAGAAGCGCCGGTTGATGGAGACCTGCAAGGCGTTGTAGTTGGACGCGCCATCCTGCGTGTACATCTGAATGGCACCCCAGCCGCGATAGCCGCCCGACAAGGAGCGAATCAGGTTGGTGGAATAGAAGCCACCGGTTCCAGTGGGATCCAGGTACTTCGGGTTCGCGCCGCCTTTCGGCGTCCAAGTGGTGTAGGGAGCGACCGCGTTGAAATCGTTGCGGCCCTGGTTGAATTGGTTGTGCGCCACGTTGCCAATATAGGTGACGTCCATGACGAAACCCTTGCCCAAGTCGCGCTGAATGCCGAACGTCCAGTCGTAGGTGGAGGGAGGCTTGACGTCGAGCGACCCGCCCGTTGTCGCCTGTGGCGTGTACACCAAACCGGAGCCCACGATGCTGTTGATGCTGGTGTTCAAAATAATGGGCGCCACATAGTTCGGGGGAGCCGCAATCGGGCCCGTGCCCGCGCCCGTCGCGCCGATGGTATCGACGCCAAATGCGCGGCCGTAGAAGATGCCAAAGCCGGTACGCAGCGCGGTTTTACCGTCGCCAAAAATATCCCAGGCCAAGCCGATGCGCGGCCCGACTTTCAGATCCGGATTATTGAACAGCATTTCGTGCTTCTGTAAGATGCCTGAGAAGGGCAAACCGCCCGCTGGAAACGACGCGGGATCGAAGGTGCCCTGTTGCGCGTACGGCAGGATCTTGCCGTTCGCGGGATTGATGGAAGCCTTGTTGGCGGTGGGGCAGCCGGCGCCCGCCACGATGTTCGCCGTGCAATAGGGATACAGCAATTGGCCCGCCTTCGCGTCGCTGTATTGCGCCTTATCGAAGATGCCCAGCGTCGCGCCAGCGGAACGCAGCACGCCCAGGAACTGGAAGCGCAAGCCGGCGTCGATGGTGATCCGGTTGGTGATCTTCCAAGTGTCCTGCAGAAACCACTCGACCTGGGTGTAGCGCGCGTGATTAATCTGCTTCTTGTTGTCTTCGCCGTAGCCGTACAGGTTGCCGGTCAAGGCGTTCGAGAACGGACTGCCCGTATCGACAGGATTGCCAAGGTCGGAACCGAAGTAGTACGTGCCGGCCGTGTTGTAGGTGGAATACACGCTGACATTGCGCGCTGAGGTTTCATAGTAGAAGCCCGCCTTCATGGTGTGGCGGCCCTTGATCAGGGTGACGTTGCCGGTGAGGTTGTGCGCTTCGTCGGTGCCATCGAACGGCCAGCGGCTATCGAAGCCAAACCCGGGCAGATTCGGAATTCCCACCGGCGACGATTGCGCCGAGAATCCGGAGGGGAGCCCGAAGTTGACCTGCGGCAGCAGGTTCAGGTAATTCGCGCCAAACAAGTTGGGTAGCTTCAAGACCGCGCCACTGGCATCCTTCAACGGCAGCAGGCTGTTGTTGAAGAGCTTATCGTCCGTTGGATTGTTGCCCTGATGGGCGCGGTTGAGGCCGACCGTCAACTCAGAGATCAAATTGGGCCGGAAAATATGGACGTACGTCATGGCCGCGCCCACGGAGGGGATGTGATAGCTATGCGGGAACTGGCCCCAGCCATCGCCAATCGCGCCGAGAATCGCGCCGTAACCGGATTGGTCCTGATAATCCTGCAACAGGCGAACGAACATGGTGTCCTTGGTGGACACGTTGTAATCGACGCGTAGGATTTTGTCTTCGCGCGGCTGATTGTTGGTGAACTGGAAGATGGAATTGTATTGGCGCTGCCCCGTGGGGTCGACCGTGTTGGGCAAGGGGAAGCGGTTCAACATGGCCAAGCCGATGGGACTGATGCGGCTGGCGGGAACTTTATTGCCGGGGAAGCAACCCGGTCCACCGGACGCCGAGCAGGCCGCGCCCGTATTGGGATCGCGAATCAGAATGGGCGAGCCGTTGGTGTTCACCGACTGCGAATAATCGCCCTGACGCTCAAGCGCCGTCGGCATGGTGTAGCGGTTCGGACCGGCCAGGCCCGTGTTGTGCAAGAAGTCGTACGAGAAGAAGAAAAACAACCGGTTGCGGTCTTTGTTGAAGCGCACACCCGGAATCACCAGCGGACCACCGATGGTGCCGCCGGGGTTCTGATAACGGTAGCGCGGCTTCACCACGTTCAGCTTGTTGTTGAACCACTCATTGGCGTCCAGGGATTCATGACGCCAATCCCAGTACAGGCTGCCGTGGAAATCGCGGGTGCCGTTCTTCACCGTGATGTTGAGCTGGCCGCCGTTGCGCGCGCCATATTCGGCGTTGTAGTTCCCAGTGAGGAGCTTGACTTCGCCGACCGCGTCCACGCTGGGGGCGATGTAGCCGTTGATGGACGGCGCGCCGCTATCCTGGCTGACGATGCCATCCAGCAGCACGACCACTTGGCCCATTTGGCCGCCGTTGATGGTTGGTGTGTTGCCGCCCCAACCTCGCGAATCGTGATTGCCGAGGTCTTGAACGCCCGGGAGCGTTTTCAGAACCGCGAGAAAGTCGCGGCCGCGGATGGGCGTATCGGCGATCTGGGTGAGATTGACGTTTTGCGCGCGGTCCGAGCTGCTGGTGTCGATGTGGGCCGACTCGGCCTGTACTTGCACCGATGTGGTGACGTCACCGACGGCCAAGCGCACGGTGTGAACGTCGACGCGTTCCTGGGCGCTGATGGTTACCGATTGCTCGGAAACCTTGAATCCGGCTTGCGTGATCTTCAGGACATAGGTGCCCGGGATCATGTTGGTGAACTCGAAGTTGCCGGCCGAGCTGCTGACAAATTCGCGCGTTTGCTTGGAAATACTATTGATGAGTTCGAGTTTTGCTCCGACGATGACCGCGCCGCCCGAATCGGCCACCACGCCCACCACCGAACCTGTTACCGATTGCGCACTGGCCGTCGCTAACGTGAGCGGCAGTAGCAGTGCTAAACAAAGGACTGTTTTGTGAAGTTTCAACCAAAAATCTCCCGATCTTCTTTGCTTGGGGTGGCCGCCGCCAGCGGTACGATTACGGCTTTGCCGAACCGACTTGCAGTACCCCTTGCACTGTGCCGATCCGTCTAAGCTAGCGAAAGGCCCAACTCCCGTTGGCCAAGCGTATACTCCTTTTACCTTAAAGTCAATCGGCGGTCGATTCTTATATCTCGGTAGAAATGTCCCTTTCGTGGATTCCAGATAAGGCCGCGCGCTGAGCCCGCAAGCGCCGGAGGGTAGCCCGGAAGGGTTTCGCTGTACGCCGGTGGCTGAGACAATGCCGCGAAACGGCGGGACCGTTTCGACCTAGAAGAAGAATTAGTGAGCTGCGGTTCCCGCGGTTTTGATCTCTACCGTAACCTTATCTTCCACGCGGAAAGCGAAAAAGCTGGGGTTCT
>JBBQUE010000551.1:0-3409 GCA_038212805.1 Bryobacterales bacterium
GACCTCACCGAGTTCTCCCACCTCCAGACGCTGCCTCAGGCTCTGGAGAGCGGGGTTGAACCTTTCTATATGACCGACTGCGCCTATCAGTCCCTTCGCCTCAAAAGATTCGGCTATCCGGGCCCCCGCGGCCGAGTCTTCGGCTATCGGCTTTTCCACCAGTGTGTGGATGCCGGCATCAGCAAGGGTAAGAGCTATCTCTTCGTGAAGGACAGTCGGAACCGCGGCAACGGCCATGTCAATGCCCTGCTCGATCAGTTCGTCGATGCCGCGACAAACCTTCAGGCCGTCGGCCACGCCATGCGGGTCACCGAACGAATCGGCGATCGCCACCAAATCGACGCCCTCCAACTCGCGCAGAACACGCGCGTGATGGCGGCCCATCATTCCAAGGCCTATCAGGCCCGCCCGCAGATTAGCCATCTAGCTACCCGCCTTCGCGAGCGCGTTGACCGCGGCCACGATTCGCTCCAGATCGTCGCGGCTCAACGAGGGATGCACCGGCAGCGAGAGCACTGTCCTGGCTGCTTCCTCGGTCACGGGCAGATCGTCGTTGGTCTGGAACGGTGCGAGCCGGTGGTTCGGAATCGGGTAGTAGACACCGCAGCCGACGCCGTATTCGGCCTTGAGCGCCGCGGCGAAGCCGTCCCGGTCATCAGCCACACGAATGGTGTACTGGTGGTAGACATGCTCATATCCGTCCGCCACCCTCGGGATGACGACCCCGGACAAATGCGCATCCAGGAACGCCGCATTCTCTTGGCGGGTCTTAGTCCAGCCCTCGACCTTGGTCAGTTGGACCCGGCCAATCGCGGCATGGATATTCGTCATGCGGGCGTTGAAACCGACCAACTCGTTTTCATACTGACGCTCCATGCCCTGATTTCGCAGCAGGCGAAGCCGACGCTCAACCTCCTTGTTGCCGGTGCTGACCATCCCACCCTCGCCGGAGGTCATGTTTTTTGTTGGGTACAGGCTAAACATCGCGAACTCGCCGAACGTGCCCACCTTGCGCCCATTGACAGCCGCGCCGTGCGCTTGGGCCGCGTCCTCGAACAATTTGACTCCGTGCATCTCCGCCAACGCCCGCATCCCCTCAACATCGAAGGGATGGCCGTAGAGGTGCACTGGCATGATGCCCGCGGTCCTGGCGGTGATTTTTGATGCGACCGAGGCGGGGTCAAGATTGAAATGGTCCGGCTCTATGTCGGCAAAAACAGGCGTAGCACCAGTCAGGGCCACCGAATTGGCCGTTGCTGCAAAAGTAAAGGAAGGGACGATTACCTCGTCGCCGGGGCCAATGCCCGCAGCCAAAAGCCCAAGGTGCAGCCCGGATGTTCCGGAATTTACGGCAACCGCAGCGCGCCCGTCCAGAAGTACCTCGGAGAACTCCTTCTCGAACTCTGCCACCTCCGCGCCCTGCGCCAGCTGGCCGGAGAGCAGCACAGCGTCAACGGCACGGCGTTCGTCCTCACCGATAATCGGTTTTGCGGGGGGGATGAAATCCAGGGTCATGCCTTTGCCTCTCGAAGAGTTTCGTTTTCTTCCACGTATTGGTCCCCGGTTTCGGGACATACCCAGACCCCGTTGCTCTGCTTCAACGGGAATCCTGCCTTACCGACCCAGCCCAAGCGCCTGGCCGGGACTCCGGCCACCAGGGCGAAGCTTGGGACGTTCTTGGTTACCACAGCTCCGGCAGCCACCGTTGCCCATGCGCCTATAGTTACCGGAGCGATGCACACTGCACGGGCTCCGATCGACGCGCCGTCACCGATCGTGACGCCCACGGGGGTCCAGTCATGGCCGGTCTTCTGGCTGCCATCCGCGCCGACCGCGCGGGGGTACGTATCGTTGGTGAGGACAACGGCGGGGCCTATGAAAACGCCGTGCCCCAACTGCGCCGGCTCATAGACCAGCGCATAGTTCTGGATTTTGGAGTTTTCCCCCACATGCACGCCCGGCCCGACGTAGGCTCCGCGGCCGATGATGCAGTTGGGGCCCAAAACCGCCTCTTCCCGGACTTGGGCCAGGTGCCAGATTTTGGAACCGTCGCCGATCACGGCGTCGTCTGAAACGTCAGCGCTAGGCTCGACAATTATCACGGGTGGCAGGCCTTCCTGAGGGGGTGTTGGTTCTGGAACCCTGCCCATCTTAGCGGAGAGAGACCCTCAGCCCGCATCCGGGGAACGTCGCGGCCGCCTTTCGGCCGCACCGGTCATCCCGCCCAATACCCCAGGAACAACTGGCAGGCCCACCACAGCATGCCGCTGGCTGAAAGCACAATATAGATCCCGAAGAGAATTTTGGATTTCCTCAGCAGGTAGGCCGTCCCTATCCACAATGGCCACCAAAGCAACGCCGACCGCGGGACGGAATAGAAGAAAGTGGAGGTTCCCAGCACCGCGATGTTTATTGCAACAAACACGGCTTCGCCGTAAAATTTCCTGGCAATCAGGACAACGGTCACAACGAGGCCCACCAGGACGGCCACCACTTCCAGGTTCGCCATCGTGCTGGGCCCGTTCGTAGGACCGTAACTGGTCAACGTCGTCTGTAACGCATCCCAGGGAAGGGTGAAGTGGCGTCCCCAGTATTTCTGGGCCGTTTGATAGGCAATGGGATCCCCTGTCCGGTGCCACATATAGGCTTCCCAGGCGCACAGGGCCGCACCGGGGATGGCCAGGTAGAGCCAGCTCCACCGGGCTCCACGGGCCGGCCGCCGTCGTCGTTCCATAAGCCACAGCACCATCAGCGCAATAAGCAGGAACGCCCCCGAAATTCGAACCGTGCACGCGCCTGCGCACATCAGGGAGGCAACCAGCCATCTGTTCCGTTTCGCGAAGTACCAGGCGCTGATGGCAAAGGCCAGGAACAGGGATTCCGTATAGGGTGCCACGAGGAAAACCGCCGGCGGCGCAACCACAAAGGACAGGGCGGCCTTTGGGCCCAGCCCAGGAAAATACAGGTTGGCCAGTCGCGCCAGGAACACCACGGCGATGCCGCCGGCAACGAAAGAAACTATCAGCCCGGCCACCACGGCAGGCAGGCCAAGGTGCATGCCCCAACGCAGCAGCCGCGGCATCGCCGGAAAAAAGGCGAAAAGGGGAGCATGAGTGTGCGCCTGCCCCGGCAACGGCTCATAACCAAACTGGGCAATGTCCGTGAAATGGATGAAATCCCAGTGGTTCCATCGTTCGACCATCTGATAGAGCAGCGGCTGGCTGCCCTTTTTAGTGAACCAGACGCAAATGGCCAGGCAGAGCCAGATAACAAAATTTGCTGCAACCCAGATTCCTGCCGCGATGAAATCCGTTTTTGGCAGGCGTAAGGACCGGCTGACCGGGGAGCCAGCGGCAGACGGTCCGCGGTGATTGGCAGGCGATGCCGGGCGGGCGGCAGGCGATGCCGG
>JBBQUE010000552.1:0-3388 GCA_038212805.1 Bryobacterales bacterium
GATATCGGATGTGTTCCCGTTAAGACAGCGATCCTGTGGCACGGCGCGTTCTCCTTGTGTTCGATTCACTTCTTGACCGTTGAGCGGTAACCCGCGTTCTTTGTGGCTTCGTTAAGCTTCTCGACGCTGGTCTTCGCGTCATCGTAGGTGACAACGGCTTCTTTCTTCTCGAAGCTGACTTGGGCCTTCTCGACTCCGTTGACCTTCGCGAGCGCCTGCTTGACCGTGAGTGGGCACGCGGCGCAGGTCATGCCTGGCACGGCCAGCGTTATAGTCTTGGTTGCGGCCGCGGCGGGGATCACCGAAAAACTAACTAGGGGGCACAGCAGGGCATAGCGGGCTGGTCTTTTCATGAATGGTTCTCCTTTCTAATAGAAAAGCGGCAGGACAGAAGGGAAGGCCAAGGCAATGACAACCAGCGCAGCTACCCCCCAGAAAATCAATTTGTAGGCCGCTTGAACCTGCGGAAGGGCGCACACCTCGCCTGGCGTGCAAACTTGCGCGGGCCGGAATATGCGGCGGTAAGCCAAGGCGAGTGCGACAAGTGAAGCGCCAATGAACAACGGACGGTACGGTTCGAGGACGGTCAGATTACCGATCCACGCGCCGCTAAAGCCAAGCATCACGAGCACAAGTGGGCCAAGGCAGCAGGTTGACGCAAGAATCGCCGCGAGTCCGCCGGCGAACAGAACGCCGCGTCCCTGTTGTGGCTCCGCCATCGGATTGCCTTTGAGTTCCGCCAACATCTTCCGCATCATCGATCTCCCTATTTGAAGTTTAAATTCTGTACCATGGTACGGAGTCAAGAGGTTTTTTCATGAGCGAGGAATTGACGATAGGCCGGGTGGCGAAACTGGCCGGTGTGAATGTCGAAACCATCCGCTACTACCAGCGCCGCGGGTTGCTCGATGAGCCCCACAAACCGCGGGGCGGCTACCGGCGGTATCAGGCGGAGGCCGTGAAGCAAATCCGTTTCATCAAGCGTGCGCAGGCTCTGGGTTTTACGCTGGATGAAATAACCGTAATGCTGAGTTTGGAGGAGGCCTGTTCGTGCGCCGAGACTCGATCCCTGGCTGCCCACAAGTTGGAACTCGTTGACCGAAAGCTGACGGACCTGACGGCGATGCGGCGCGCATTGGCCGGCCTTGTGCAGCAGTGCGATGCCGGAGAATCCACGCGGGGTTGTCCGATCATCCGTGTACTCTCACACGGCGAAGGGATCTAAACACGGAGTGGGCGGCGGTGCTGGCGATTCCCGCTTGGCCGATCTTATCCGGGCCGTTCATAGGGTGCCCTGCGCAGCGCGCTTCGAACTTCTGACCGGCATACGAGGCCTGTAGGCACAGCACGGCCAACGCGGCGAACGCCAGAAAACATGCCGCTAATTTCTCCCAGACTTCTGCAAAGGGGCCAGAGTTATTCTGGGCTACTTACTCGGCGCGAAATCGCGGAATACGGCATGCCGCAGCCGTTGAGCCGCAGCCCTGGAATTGCGTTTATACTGGAAGCAATGAACAAGTGGAATTCCCGGCCTGTTGCTTTGACGCTTACCGTGGCGGGCGCTCTTGCCAGGGTATTGCCGCATCCGCCGAATTTTGCGCCGGTTGGCGCCGTGAGCGTGTTTGCCGGGGCGCGTCTTCCCATGTGGCAGGCGTACTCCATCCCGCTCATTTTGATGGCCGTCACTGACCCGATTCTCAACGCCATGCGCGGCTACCCCGCATTCACCTGGTATCAGGCGTTCACCTATTTCAGCTTTTTGATCAGCGTGTTCATCGGCCGCCAACTGCGCTCCACCGAGAGCACGTGGAAGATCGGCGGCGCGGTACTGGCATCCAGCGCGCAGTTTTTCCTGATCTCAAACCTGGGTAGTTGGCTGTACGATTATCCGCATACGTTTGCGGGCCTGGGCGCGTGCTACGCGGCTGCCATTCCGTTCTTCGAACGCACGCTGATGAGCGACGTGTTTTTCACAGCGGTCCTGTTTGGGCTGCATGCGGTGGCAACCCGTACCATGGCGAGCGCCGAACGGGTTCCGGTGGCGGCATAGGATAACGAGAACGCGTGCTCACGCGCGCGGCTCAGTAACGTGACAGACCGAACACAAACGCCGTTACCTCACTTCCCGATACAGAACGTGGAAAAAATCCGGTTCAGGATATCGTCGGCTGTGGTTGCGCCCGTGATCCCGTCAATCGGCCGAAGCGCGGCGTAAAGGTCCAGCAGCAACATCTCATGCGGGATGAAGAACTCCACCGCCTTCACCGCCTGCTCCAGCGCTTCCCGGCTTTCTTCTAAGAGTTGGGCGTGCCGCAGACTGGTGATGAACCCGGATTCCTCCGAATTCTCCGCAGCCGGACGAATCTGCCGCCGCAGTTCCTCGATTCCTTGCCCGGTCAGCGCGGAGACGGGAATGTATTCAGATCCCACGTCAGCCACCACCGGCAAGTCGCACTTGTTTCCAGCTATCAGAAAGCGCCCCTGCCTGCGCGCGCGGTCTAAAACAGCGGCGTCCTCCGCCCCGGAAGCCACGGAGAGATCCACTACCACCACCGTCACGTCGGCATCCGCCATCGCCTGGTAGCTGCGCTCAATCCCCAACGATTCCACCACGTCCTGACCCACGCGAATGCCCGCCGTATCCACAAACTTCACCGGGATTCCATCCAGCGAAGCCACCTCTGAGATGGAATCCCGCGTGGTCCCGGGAAGGTCCGTCACAATCGCGCGATCCTGGTTCAGCAGCCGGTTGAACAAGCTGCTTTTACCCACGTTAGGCCGTCCCGCAATCGCCAGCGTCAGACCCGCATGCACCAGCCGCCCGTAGTCGTAGGTGGCAATTAGCTGCTTCACGCCCGCGAGAATGGGATGCAGCCGCTGCAGGATCTCCTCCGGCGGAGCCACGCTGATATCGTCTTCCGCAAAATCGATTCCAGCCTCCAGCAGCGCAACCAGTTCCAGCAATTGCTCCTTGAGCGGACGAATGACACGCGATACCGATCCATCGATCTGTTGCGCGGCCACCCGCGCCTGATAGAGCGTGGTGGAATCGATCAAGTCCCGCACGGCCTCGGATTGGGGAAGGTCCATGCGCCCGTTCATGTAGGCCCGTAGCGTGAACTCTCCGGGCTCCGCCAATCGCGCCCCGGCACGGCAGCTTTGCTCCACGCAGAAGCGCAGCACCACGGGCGAACCGTGGCAGGCGATCTCCACCACATCTTCCCCGGTATAGGATCGCGGACCCTCAAAGAACGTGACTACGACGCGGTCTATGACGGCTCCCGAGCCGTCCACCAGTTCGTCCACGGACGCCCGCCGCGGATTCCAAACCCGTTGCTTGCGCGTACCTAAAATCCGAGTTGCGACCTGGCGCGATGCCGGGCCCGAA
>JBBQUE010000553.1:0-3383 GCA_038212805.1 Bryobacterales bacterium
ATTGTGCTCTGGGAAATGTTAACCGGCCGTCTGCCCTTCACGGCCGCCAGTCTGCCCGCCATGTTATTTGAGGTAGTCCACAGCCCGCCGCCTCCCCTCTTGGAGAGTGTTCCGGAACTGGTCCGGCCGATTCTTTATCAGGCGCTGGCCAAAGATCCCGCCGTGCGCTACCAGAGCGTCAAGGAGATGTTGGCCGATCTGGAACGTAGCCAGCCCAGCGGCGATTCCACCCGGACCGTGGCAACGTCGAAAAGAGAACTGAAGCGTCTGCTGGACAGCGCTTCTCCAACCAGCGCGAAAGCGCCCTCCCGGCGTGGTTGGTGGGTTGCCTCGGGCCTCGCGGTTGCGTTGGCCGCGATGGTGTTCTCATTCCGGTCCCAGTTGACGCCAGCTCCTACCCGGCATATCGCGGTCCTCCCATTCGAGAACACGGGCAATAATCCGGACAACGAAGCTCTCACCGACGGCTTGCTGGAGAATCTCACGAACCGGTTGTCAAACCTTGAAACTGTCGACAACTCGCTTTGGGTGGTGCCCGCGGGCGAGGTGCGGCGTCGCAAGATCAAAGATCCGTCCGCCGCGCAGCGCGAGTTCGGGGCCACGCTCGTGGTTACCGGCGCAGTCCAACGTGACGGCAGCGGAGTCCACCTGGCGCTCCATTTGGTTGACCCGTCCAGCATGCGCCAGTTGGGCGGCGAGATGCTGGATGGGCGCGCGGGAGACCTGGCCGGGCTTCAGACCCGGGCCGTATCCACTCTCGCCAAATGGATGAAGCTCTCGCTGCCTCCGTCCGGAAAGCAACCGGGCGGTGCCCAACCCTTGGCATACGAGTCGTACCTTCGAGCTCTGGGCTATATGCAGCGCTATGACAAGCCTGGCAATATCGATCAAGCTATCGCGCAATTTCAGGAAGCTGTTAAGACGGATCCCAAGTTCGCCATCGCATTCGCCGCGTTGGGCGACGCATACCTGATCAAGAACCATCTGGATAAGAATCCCCAATGGATTGACAGCGCAATGGCGGCTTCCAGGCGAGCTGTTGAGATTGATAACCAGATTGCGCCGGTTCACATTACGTTGGGCCGGATCCAAAGGGAGAGCGGGAAGTTGGACTTGGCTTCCGAGGAGTTTCAGCAGGCGTTGCGTCTGGATCCCCGGAACGCCGACGCCCTTTTTGGGTTGGCGATGGTGTACGAAAAGCAGGGCCGCGTTCAGGACGCCACCGAAATGTTTCAGCGCGCGGCCGCGCTCCGGCCGGATTACTGGGAGGGTTACAACAAGCTGGGAGAGTTCTATTTTCGCCAGAGGCGGAGTGCCGAGGCTGAGGTTCAGTTTCGGCGCTCCGTTGAGATGACTCCGGATAATTGGGTTGCCTATGTGAACCTGGGCGCTGCGCTGCAAACTCAGGGTAAGTATGACGAAGCAGCGAAGGCTTTGGAGAAATCCATTCAGTTGAATCCTTCATACATTGCATACACGAATTTGGGTAGCGTTTACTACCGGCAAATGAAGCTGGCCCAGGCGGTGACGAATAGTGAGAAGGCGCTGGCTATCAATGAAAAGGACTACCGTACCTGGACCAACTACGCCCTGGCGAATCGTTGGCTTGCCCTCAAAGGTGATAAGGCCGCTGCTGAGAAGGCCCGGTCCGCTTATCGGCACGCTTGGGAACTGCTAAAAACTCAGTCCGCGCGTGAATCCGGTAATTCTGATGTGCTGGACCGGCTCGCAATGATGTATGCTTTCTTTGGGAGACGGGATGAGGCACTGCGGTATCTGGAATCCGCCAAGGCCTTGAATAGTGATCCCGCCGATTTCGACATAGTGCGGGCTGAGGTGTATGAGATGCTCGGCCAGCGCAAGCAGGCGATTGATGCTCTTCAGTCCGCTTTGAAGCGGGGCATGAAGCTTGAGATAGTACGACGCAACCCTGAGGTTCAAGGCATTTTAGCCGACCCGAACTTCAAATATCCACAACAGAACCATTAAGGAGATCACGAGTGTTGAAAGTTACCATTAACGAGGATTGCACGCTCTGCCCGCTCGCGCTCGACGTAAAAGTGGGCGAACACGTCCATTTCATTTTTGATGCCATTGCCACTGTGAACTTCAGCAACAGCAAGTTCTTTATGACACTCACCCCCACCCCCACTTATGTGTCTTCAATTAGCACGGCGGGCCACCTACAAGTCGACCCTAATCTTGCTGTGGGAGCGACAAACTCGGTAATTGTATCGGCAGGTGCACCGACTAGTTACGAAATACAGACTTTCGACGATTGCGTCATCGTCGTGGGCACTCCAACCGAAGTATCAACAGCGCACGGAAGCACTGCCTAGAAACCTGGGAGCCTTGCGGGCCCGCATGGCTTGCTCAAACGCGTACGCATATTTGATCAGCTTGCCTTCACTGTGGGCCGCGCCAAAGAACGAAACGCCCACTGGCAAGCCATGCACGAAGCCCGCTGGTACCGCCACATTCGGATACCCGGCCACGGCGGCGGGGGTGGAGCTGCCCCCAAAGGGGTGGTCGCCATCCACCAGATCCGTCAGCCAGGCCGGCCCACCAGCGGGCGCGAAGATGGCATCCAGTTGGTGCTCGCGCATCACCGCGTCAATCCCCTCAGCCTGCGACATCTGCCGGTTCCTGGCCAGCGCATCCAGATACGCCTTGTCCGTAAGCGGACCCTTCGCCTCTGCCTGAATCATCAACTCCTGCCCAAAGTACTGCAGTTCCTTGGAGTGATTGGCTTCGTTAAACAGAATGATGTCCTTCAACGTGCGCACCCGCACGTTGGTCTTCAGCCCGGCCAGATAAGCGGTCAGATCGGCCTTGAATTCATAGAGCAGCACCTCGGTTTCTGAGTCGCCATACTTCCCGTGGCTGGGCAGGTCGGCTGGGTCGATAATCTCCGCGCCTTGCCGTTTCATCTCAGCCAGGCACTCTTCCATCAGCTGGTCCACCTCGCGCTGATACCCGAAGAACTTCCGTGCCACGCCAATCCGTGCGCCGCGCAAACCTTGCGCATTGAGGAACGGCGTGTAGTCCATGGGAGTCACCGACAGAGCGCCCAGCAGAATAGCGGCGTCCCTGACTGTGCGCGCCATCGGGCCAGCCGTATCCTGACTATGCGCAATGGGGATGATGCCCGATCCCCCGATGATCCCTAGTGTCGGCTTGATGCCCACAATGCCATTCGTCGCGGCCGGCGAAACAATGGAACCGTCAGTTTCCGTGCCCACCGCCAGCGCGCACAGGTTCGCGGACACGGCTACGGCCGATCCTGAACTGGAGCCGCTGGGATTACGGTCCAGCGCATACGGGCAGCGGGCTTGGCCGCCGCGCCCGCTCCACCCGCTGGTGGAATGCGTGGACCGGAAGTT
>JBBQUE010000554.1:0-3370 GCA_038212805.1 Bryobacterales bacterium
ACATGGGGCCGGGCGCCGGTGACCCGGCGAATCACCTCCAGGATGTCATTGAGTTGGTGGGCCTCGCCCCCCCCGATGTTATAAATCTTTGACGGCGTGGGGCCTTCAATGACTCTCATATAGGCCTCGACAAGGTCGCTGATATGAAAATAATCCCGGGCCACTGTCCCGTCGCCCCAAACCACAATCGGATCGTTGCGCAAGACTTTTCCCAGAAAAACGTTGACCGATCCCAGCAAGCCAAAGGGGTTCTGGCCCTCGCCGTATGGATTGGCGATGCGTAATACCACGTACTCAAGCCCGTAAAGATGATGAAAAAGGCCCAGGTACTTTTCAATCGCAAGCTTGGTAATGCCGTAGGAACAGATCGGGTTGGTGGGATGGGTCTCGGGAATAGGCTGAACGGATGGAATTCCATACACAGTTCCGCCCGAAGAAGAGAATATGATTTTGCGCACTCCACTGTTCCGGGACAACGCCAGCAATCGCAAGGTCCCCACCACGTTGCTCTCTACGTCATAGATGGGATTGTCGTTAGAGGATTGCGGGATCGTGGCACAGGCCAGGTGGATCACAGTGTCCACGCCGATGAGAGCATCGCCGAGTTCGCGCTCGTTCAGGAAGTCGCCGGCGAGAAATTCCAGCCCTGGTATTTCGACCCGGGGGCCGCTTCCGCCGGTCGCGCGGTCGAGGACCCTGACACCATGCCCGCGAAGCAGCAGGGCGCGCGCAATGTTTGAGCCTATAAAACCCGCTCCTCCCAGCACCAGGCACTTCATTTAAATGTTGGGTACTCCTCTGAAAGTGAAATACGCAGGGTTCTCGCGGTCATGGCCCGCAACCTTTCAAGATTAGCACCTCCCAGAGGGCCGGAGGCGCAGGTTGAGGCGCTGATCACCCGTTAGGCGGGCGGGATACATTCATTTTCTCGCCTCTTTACCCATGCATCATTTAATTATTTATTTGAGCCTCGAAGCCTGGCCAGATCTAAGATCCGACGTCTTCCAAAAAACCCAGGATTCGGCGAGATTTCGGGGCATTGTCACCAAGCTCAAAAAACGGGTTGGAAAAGAGAAATGGGGGCTTTTCCAGATTAAGGATCAAACCCGGAATCTTATGGGAACTGGTACAAAGTTGAAGTTGGATATGAGTTCGAATCGAATTTCCACTGGTAAGTTGCGGGAACACCCCTGAAATGGGCGACTGCCGAGAGTTGTTTGAATCGCGGGGGCAGTTGCGCCCCGTCGGGCCAAATAAGGAATTGCGGAGCGCTGTGTGATTTCACCACCGGCACACTCGGAGGATAATTGAATTCCGTGAATCGATACTGTGAACCTGCCATTTCCACCGCGTAGTAAAAGTAGTCTTCAGGGCCATACACCGTACTACCCGGCGGCACATGAGCGGCCATGAAATCAGATACCGGTTGCGGGTCTCGCGAGTTCCAGGACCGAAATATTTCCACATCTTTGGCCACTCGCAAGCCCGTCCAGCATAAGGCGGCTGCGAGCAATGCGGACATCGCTATTCGTTTGCGGCCGCCTTGCACGACACCTTGAAAACTGGCGCAAGCCGCGGCCAAGGGCAATGCCATCCAATAAACTTCGTAGGCAGTTGGGTTAGAGATCAGGACTAGTGTCAGAACGGCATTCATTGCGCCCGCGATCACCAGAATTGCAGTCCTCCATTCTTTCATGGCATCTCGCCAGTTCAACGCCAGTACGATGAAGACCAGCGAGGCGCAGAAAAACCCGCCCGCGGCTCGCCGGTTTTCGATCAGGTTCCAGGCGCCACCCAAGAGGGGAGAGACATTGTCCGACTGTCCCCAGCTTTCGGAAAAGACGAGCTTCAGCCATTGCCAGGGCAACAAACCCTGAGAGAATGTCCACACGGAAGCCGCTAACGTTATGACGCCCACCGCAATCCCCGCTTTCAATAGCGCCGATTTGAAAGGTCGAAGACAAAAGATCGTGGCGCCGATAATTGCAGCAATGGTGGGAAATGCCCTTGGAGTAGACAGCGCCGCGAACGCGAGGCACGCCCCCGCCGCGCACCAGACGGCTGGCATTGTTCTAGCTCCGGGGGCGTCCCAGCGAAACACGATATAAATCGCAGCGAGCTCAGCGGCAATCGTGAGCAAATCCAACCTGCCCTGTGTTGCCCTGCTTCCGATCATCAGCGAAATTCCGAAAACCGCCGTCGTGGCCAAACCCGCCTCAATCCGCCGAGTGCACGTCCAAACGATGCCCCCTGCCAGGGCGCAAATGATCACAGCAGCGATCAGAGACAGAGATCGATACCACTGCATTACGTGAGGTTGAGCGCTGATCCAAACGGAGGCAACCCACAGGGCGGAGGGACCGAAGAAAAGATCGTACCGTAACACGTTTGGGAAGTCCGCTAGAACGGTAGGGGCAGCACCAGTTCGCCAGTGGAAATCGCCGGCAGCGGAGTTGAACAATGCTTCATCATATCCAGGTAAGGGACTTCGGTCGATGGCCCAACTTAGACTCAGTAAAATGAGCAAGAGCGCGATTCCCCACGCCGCCAGCCGCAAGGGGTACAGCTTCGAGCCCGTCACCAGATGCCCGGACAAAGCGTGGATTTCTTTATCACCGCGGCTATCCTTATCTTAAGAAATGAACGCTTCCAGTTAGCAGTCCCGCCGGTTGCTTAGTCTAAACACCGATTGCTACCTTGGTCAACGGATATTCATTCTCGGTTTTAAGCACATTGCGTCTGCGCGTAGAGAGGCGAGCGGGTGGGTTTCAACAGTTCTTGCCTCTAGGTCCCATAGGCCTGCACCCCCGCCAATGACGCAGGCGGTCCCAGGCAGGGTCACTTCCCGGTGCCTCTAATCACTACGGTAATGGTTCGGAACAGGATTTGTAAGTCGAGCCAGAAGTCCCACTGGTTCACGTATTCCACATCGAGCGAAATATAACTTTCAAACGAAGGATTATTGCGCGCCGAGATTTGCCACAACCCGGTGATGCCGGGCAGCACGTCCAGGCGGCGCAGATGCTCGAGGCTGTACTGCTCGTATTCCCCGGGAACCGGCGGCCGCGGACCTACCAGGCTCATGTCGCCCTTGAGCACGTTCCAGAACTGGGGCAGCTCATCCAGGCTGTATTTTCGAAGCAGCCGGCCGAGCCGGGTGATTCGCGGATCGTTAGTGATCTTGAAAAGCACGCCGCTGCGTTCGTTGAGGTGCCGCAAAGAGCCTTGCAATTCCTCGGCATTGTTGACGATGATGGGGTTCTTGTATAAGTTGAATATATTGTCGTTCATTCGGTGTGGTGGATAGCGATTGCGTATGGTTACGGCGTAGTCGATGCGTCGCGCGTTCGCTATCTCGTCGAGGAACGGG
>JBBQUE010000555.1:0-3370 GCA_038212805.1 Bryobacterales bacterium
TTCCCGCCGCGGCTGGTCTGGTGGCCGCCATTGTTTTCTACATGGACGGGGAGCCGCTGCAGAATTGGATGCATTCGCTGATGTGGCTGGGCTTGCTGGCACTGCTGGGTTTCCTGATGGTGAGCACATGGCGCTACCCCAGTTTTAAGGAAATCAACCTGGCCGGCCCGCGCTCCCCGCTCAGCGTTGTTGTGTTCGGAGCGCTGATTTACCTTATCTGGACCTTCCCCCAGCCCGTGCTGCTTGGCATCTCCACCACGTATGTCGCGTCTGGAATTCTCCTTCGCGTTGGCGGGGCCATCCGCCGGCGCACTCGACCCACCCCCGCACCGGAGCATCAGGTTGGCTAAACATATCCGAATATCAAAACCAATATCGAAACCGGCGGCTGCGTCCGCCACCATCGTGGTGGTTGGCGGCGAAACGCTGCTAGGCAAGGAAGTTCGCGAAGTGTTGGAGATGCGCGCAGTACCCGCACAGATCCGCTTGCTGGCAACGCTCGAAGAGGGCAAAATTATTACCCAGCAGGATGGCGAACCGGGCGTCATGGATTCCATCCGCGCGGAAGATCTGGTAACCGCCAGCGTAGTAATCCTGGCGGGAACGCCTGAATCCAGCAAACGAGCCTATGCACTCGCCATCGCGGTGAAGGGCCAGCGCGTGCCTGCGTTCATCGACCTGAGCGGCGGCCTGGAGGACATCCCTGGAATCCGTCTGCGCGCTCCCATGGCGGAGCCCGCGCACGTGGAAGCCACGCCGCTCTCTCTGATCGCCCATCCCGCTGCTTCCGTTTTGGCTTTGTTTTTGCAACGCCTGCACGCGGCGAACCCCATCCGGAAGTGCGTGGTCCATATCTTTGAACCGGCCAGCGAGCGCGGACAGGCTGGCCTGGACGAATTGCAGCAGCAAACCGTTGGATTGCTCTCGTTCGAGAAACTGAACAAGGCAGTGTTCGACGCCCAGGCCAGCTTCAACATGCTGCCAAGGTTCGGCGAGGATGCACCCCGGTCGCTTGAAGACATTGAGTTGACGATTGACCGGCATCTGGCCAGCCTGCTGGCGGCCTCCCCGAACGTCCCCATGCCTTCGCTGCGCGTGGTGCAGGCGCCGGTGTTCCACGGCTATAGCTTTTCGTTGCGCGTGGAATTCGAGCGGAATCCCAACATCCCGGCCTTAACCAAAGCTCTCGCCGTGGAGCCCATCGAGGTGCGCACCAAGAACCAGGAACCGCCTTCGAACGTGGGCATTGCCGGACAGAGCGGGATCACCGCCGGAGCATTTCAGGCCGACCGCAACGACCCCAAAGCGGGCTGGTTCTGGCTGGTGGCGGATAATCTCCGCATCGCGTCGGAGCAGGCCGTGGAGGTCGCTCGTGAATTTGTCCGCTAGCGCCAATACCGGTCACTTAACGTTGTCACCGCAACCGGCGGACGGCTTACTCACGTGCGCGGCTCGGAAACAGAGTGGATTTACCGGGCTGGGGTGCCCTATGGGCCCGTCAAGGAGTGGTGTTGGAAGACGCGAAGTGTCCAAAGTGACGGCCGGCCTGGCGGCGCTGCTCCTGGCCACGGCCGCGGGCTGCGGCTATCACGTTTCGGGCAACACCGACCTGCTGCCGAAGACCATCCACTCCATCTGCATCCCGGCGTTTGAGAATCAGTCAGCTCGCTACAAGCTGACCGACCGGTTGCCCGAAGCCATCTCACGGGAATTCATCGCGCGCACCCGCTACCGGATCGAATCGGACCCGGAGAAGGCCGACGTAATTCTGAAAGGCGCGGTCACGAACTACGTGGCTTACCCCACGGTTTTCGATCAGTCTACCGGGCGCGCCAGTGGACTGCAAACCAACGTCACCCTGCAGATCAATCTGATTGAGCGGACCACGGGCAAGGTGTTGTTCACACGGCCGGGCTTTGAAATGAAGCAGCGTTACGAGGTAAGCCTTGATCCGCGGGCGTACTTTGAAGAAAGCGAAGTAGCTTTGTCGCGCCTCAGCCGTGATGTAGCGCGTAGCGTTGTCACCGCGATTATGGAGAACTTTTGACGCCCGAACAGTTTCTACAACGGATCCAGAAGCATCCTCCGTCCGCGGCGTATTTGTTTCTGGGGCCGGAACCGCACCAGCGGGACGCTTGCCGGAGGGCGCTGATTGAAAAGGCTCTGGCGCCGGAAGACGTGGAAAACGGGCTGACCAGGCATGACGTGGATGAAACCTCGCTGGCCGCCGTGCTGGACGATGCGCGTTCGTTTTCCCTGTTCGCTTCCCAACGCGTGATCTGGGTGAGTGGAGCCGAGGGGGCATTGCCCCGCCGGTTGACGGAGTCCGTGGAAGAGGGTTCGGCGGGTGCATCCCTGGCGGATTACGTTCGTAACGCTCCCCCCGGAGTGGTGTTGGTATTTGACAGCGGACGCTTCGATTTCGATGGGGAAGACAAGCCGAAGCTGGAGCGCGTCCAGAAATTTTACACGGCGATTCCGGAGGTGGTGGAGTTTCGTCCATACACCCCGGAGATGGCTCGGCGTCTGGCGCAGGAAACGGCCCGCTCCCTGGGTTTACAAATCGGCACGGCGGAACTGGGGATGCTGGTGGAGGCCATGGGAGCCGATGGCGCCCGCATCGCTACCGAGATCGAAAAGCTGAGCCTGTACGCCGGAAAGGATCGCAAGATCACGGCGGAGGACATCCGGCAACTGGTGCCGAACGCCCAAGCCACCACCATCTTCGCGCTGGTGAATGCGTTAGGGCGGGGCGACCGGAAGCGTTCTCTGGACAGCCTGGATACTTTGCTGCGGGAGGGGGAATATCTGCCGTTGGCACTGACGTTTCTGGCCACCCAGTTCCGGTTGGCGTACGTGGCACATGAGGCTCAGTTACAGAACAGCCAGCAGGTGCAGGCGTACTTCACGCGCCAGGGGATCCGGATTTGGCGGGAGCGAGCCGAGCAGGTTCAGCAGACGATGTCGGCTTTCCCGAAGGAGCGTTTGGCGTTGGCGATGGAAAAAATATTCCAAGCCGACCGGGCGCTGCGTGATACGCGCCCGGACGACCGGATAGTGATGGAAGAACTGGTTCTAAGCCTGACGAAGTAACTAGGCGGCTGCGGGGGTCAGTGCCTTAATGCGATGCACGATGCGGCTTTTGTAGCGGGCAGCCGTGTTGGCCTTGATAAGGCCCCATTTGGCGGCACGGTCGATTAGGGAAAATGTGGTTGGGAGAGCAGTCTGCGCGCCCGTAGCATCCTTTTTATCAAGGAGCCGGCGCATGTGACGGACCTGATGGCGCATGCGGGTCTTGCGCAGGCGATTCACCACAGTCTTCCGGAGTGTCATCCTCACCCGTTTCAGGGAGGAAATAGTATTTGCCATC
>JBBQUE010000556.1:0-3370 GCA_038212805.1 Bryobacterales bacterium
ATTTTGCAGTTCGTCCTCGGACCGCTCCAGCTTGACCTTAAGACCTTCCAACTGCTTCGTCAGCCAGTCACCGGTATGCTGGGTTTGCTTCCACTTGGATTCCAGGTTCTGGTCAATGTACTCACTCGCCAGAGAATTGGCGATGTCCCGCGCAACGTTCCGGTCCGGGGAATCGGCGGTAATCTCAATAATCCGCGTGCTGTCCAAATTCTTGACCACTAGGTGGGCGATCCCGTAGGAGACCGCATCCTGCCGCAGACTTTCCGATTTCGCATCTGGCAAACCCAGCACTTTTCGCCACGCCAGGAATCTGCTCACGGGTTCCGCGGGCGCCTTCCCCTCGGCCGAGGCCACTTTCTGAACCACGCGCTTCATTAAGGTATTGCTTTGCAAAATCTTAATCTGCGTCTGAACGATCCCCTCGGGCGAATAATCCGGCATGTCCATGGTTGGATCGCTGGACTTCATATTCAGGAAATGTTCATTCAGACTTTGCAATTCCAGCGTTGAACGCGCCTGAAAAATAGGCGTTTGCTGCATGGTGATTAATGCCGCCAAAGCAAAGCCAACCAGCGTAAAGAGAAAGAGCGTTCCCTTGCTACGCAAAACAGTATGCCAATACTGGAGCACGAATGCCGAGTTATCAGGGCCCGGGTTGGGCGCGTACTCCTGGCGCGGCACATAGTATTCCTGTTGATACGGAGCCAGTTCCATGGGGCTCTTCGGCAACATGAGGGCATTTCTATGGTCGTTTTGAAACGGAGAGGTTCCCATAAGTCAGAGTATTTTACCGGCGATATAAAACTAATCCAGTACCAATTGTGAGTGCGGCTTCCATGCCCCGCAGCGCCGCGCTTCGGGGAGCGTTGCTTGGCACCAGCAGGATATCTTCAGGAAACATCGGAGCGTCTTTTCCCTGTCCGGAAAGGATTTTTTTCAGATCAACTGCAATTTCCGTCCGTTCCCCGTTGCCGGGGGTGGCGCGCAAAAGCTTGGCGTTCTTGGGACCGGCGGCCCTGGACATACCGCCTGCCATCGACAGAGCCTGCAGGACCGACATCGATTCCCGCTCGCGCAGGGTATAACCGCCGGGCTTTGTTACCTCACCGATAACATAGATAATCTCGGCCCTTGGAACACTAATTACGTCGTCGGGACAGATCAAAATATTACCCAGCGGGTTTTTTGCATTGACAATATCTTTAATACTCACCTCGGCAATACTAACTTTGCCGGTTGGGTCGTCCGTGGCGTTCGGCAGGGGAATCCTGCCCCAGCGCATCTGCCGGGTAATTTTTACCGTCGGGCCCGATTCTTCTTTAACACCGCCTACCAGGGAAAGCACTTCCACCAGTGTTTTCCGCCCCTGTAACTGGTGCACCCCGGGAGTACCGACCGCGCCGATCACTGAAACCGGTTGGCTCTTATACTCATTTACGCTGACAGAAAGCTGAGGCTGCTTGACATAGTTCTTCAAGCTCTCCGTCAGAGCGTTCTCAAGTTGCTCGATGGTAAGTCCGGCGGCATGCACCCGGCCAATCAGCGGAAGCCGGATGTTTCCGCTCATGTCTACCCGCACCGGTTTGTCGTTAATTTCCTCGGCCTCAAGAGCCCGGATCACGATGATATCGTCGGGGCCCAGCACGTAAGTTGAACGCAGTTGAGACTCCGGCAGACCGGCTGGAGTTTGAGCCGCCAAACCTGGGCTAACCGCCGGGCTGCCCGCGCCCGTCGATTGGGCACCGAGTCCGCAGATCGCCATCGCCGAGATTACGCAAACCCCGATCAAACGACTCAATGGCATGTTAGACAACTCCTTAATTAGCAATCGCAATTTTACAATCCGCATTTGGAACCGAAAACTCTCCCAACCCGTTTGGCACGGACCCGCACCAGGATAATTCCGGACTCAAAAAGGCTTGGGAGCCATCGGCCATGTCGCTGCACCAGACTTGCCTTCGATCCGGTTTTGGACGAACAAATCGCCCACCAGAACATTTTGGAGCCACGACTGGGGGGAACTCCGGGACCCGTATGTGCACCGAAATCCCTCGTCTACATGGACCTTCGGCCTTTCAAGTTTACCGCTTCCTTGCCTTTTTGACAATACTCAGGATCGTCCTAGGTGTTCCTTTGGAGTTGGGAGTACCTTCACATTCCAGATCATTCATTACTAAACAGTTTGGCTGACTGCCTCAAACTTGCTTCGGCCCCCATCCGTGGGTATTGTGATTTCTCCACCCGGTTCGTTACAGCCCGGAATCAGGAATCCTGTCCCAAACCTTCCGTAACTTCCACAATTTATCTATCGGCGGAAGGCCCCCCAGACTTGAAGGTTTTTCCGATTAATCCGGAAAATCACCGCGGCGGCCTGGTGGACGCATAGACCTCATCGTAAAACGCCAAGACCTCTCGCCCCAGGCGAGGACGCGAAAAGCGCTCAATCGCGGCACCACGGGCGGCCCGGGCGATACGCAAACGAAGGGCCGGATTCACCGCCAGCGCTTCCATTGCGAAGGCTAGGGATTCAGCATCGCCCGGGCTGAAGCTCAGCGCGTCTTCGCCGTCCCGGACAAGCTCGATTGCGCCTCCGCCCCTGGAAATGATCACCGGGCGCTCACAGCACATAGCCTCCGCAATTGTTCTGCCAAACGGTTCTGGTTTCGTACTGGCATGAACGACAACGTCCAGCTTGCGATAAACATGCGCTGGGTCCGACTGGAAGGGAACCAGGCCGGCGCGATCCCCCAAACCAAGCGAAGCAATGCAGGCGCTCAACTCGCCTGCAGAAAACTGCGAACCGGCCGTATGGTAAATTGGGCCACCTATGATGAAGAACCGCAGTGGTAGATTGGGGCACCGGCGGGCTAACAGCGCGGCAGCCTCCAGAAACAACAACTGTCCCTTCCAGCGGGCGTAGGTCGCCACCAAGCCAATCCGGATGGTTCCCGGCGGGGCATCGGGCAGACTGGCGGCCCGATCAAGGCTGACCCCATCGGCCTTCCCAGGGCTGAAACCGGCAATGTCGATCGCGTCGTACATCTTTGCGACCGGCACGGCGCTCATTAGTTTCATCGTGTCCTGTTTCACCGCCTCCGAAATTGCGATCGCCGCGGCGGCTCCTGAACTGGCCCACCTCAACACCTTCGACATCAGTGCACGAGAACCCAGGAAATCCCTGACATGCCAGACTACGGGAGCCTTTTGAGGTTTCACCAGGGACAAAAGACAGTGTGTCTTGATTCCGTTGGAATGGATAATGTGAGGCGAGAGCTTGTCCAGCAATCCCCGCAAACGCCGCGCATAAAGGTAGGCCGCCCCCGCCCCAGGCGCACTCCTGGCCGCAAACGACATAAGCGAAAGCAGCGCG
>JBBQUE010000557.1:0-3369 GCA_038212805.1 Bryobacterales bacterium
GGTTACGAAGGTATCTGGACCTTCGATCCGGTTTCCATCGGCTATGAGGCCGTGCCCACGGCGGCCCAGAGACTCGGCGATTTCTCCAACCTGTTGTCATTAGGCACGAAGTATCAAATTTACGATCCATACTCCATTGCACCCGCTGCGGGCGGCCTCTACAGCCGGCAACCGCTGCCCAACAATCGCATCCCAGCCAGCCAGATCAATCCCGTGAGCGTCAAAATGGCCGCTCTCTTCGACAATCCAAATCTCCCCGGAACCATAGATGGCGTCAACAACTACACCAACGGCAGAAACTCGCATGACACGTTCTACAACCACATCGTAAAAATCGACCACACCATCTCAGAGAAGCAGCGCTTCTTTGTGCGCGGAGATGTCACCAGAAACCGCCGCGTACAGGACCAGCGCCATCACGATGCCGTCGGCCACCTGCAGTACCGCTACAATCGCGGCGCCGCAATCGATCACATCTATACCGTTTCGCCCGAATTCTTCATTAACACCCGCTATAGCTATACCCGCTACATCGACGGCTTCTTCCCAGATCAGGTAGGCTGGGATCTCGCAGGCCTGGGATTCTCTTCCACCTTCGTCAATCAGATCAAAGCAATCGACCCGCGCCTGGTGCGCCTTCCGCGCATCGACACCACGGGATATTCGTCCCTCTCCGTGCAAAACCAGAATTGGAATCCAGTCGATGCCCATGATTTCGCGGTCAACCTGACGAAGATTCACGGCGCCCACACACTGCGAGGCGGCTTCGGCTACCGCGTTTATAAACGGAACTCCACCGATCTGGGGACATCCTCCGGAACGCTGACCTTCGGCACCAACTGGACTCGTGGCCCCTTCGATACCTCCGGCAGTTCCCCAATAGGGCAAGGCTTGGCCAGCTTGTTATACGGACTGCCCACCAGCGGCAGCTTCCCCGTGAACGCGAATTATGCCGAGCAGGCGAAGATTCTCGCCACTTATATCCAGGACGACTGGAAAGTCAGCCGCAGCCTTACCCTCAGCATGGGGTTCCGTTACGAATTGCCCTCTCCTATGACCGAGCGGTTCGATCGAAGCGTCGAGGGTTTCGATTTCAGCGCGGCCAGTCCCCTTCAGGCCGCCGTCAAGGCAGCCTACGCCGCCAATCCTATCCCGCAGATCTCCCCCGATCAGTTCCGCGTGATGGGCGGATTGACCTTCGCTAACGTAAGCGGAAACCCGCGGACGCTTTGGAACTACAACAAGAAAAACTTCATGCCGCGTGTCGGTCTAGCATACTCCCTCACGCCATTGACGGTGATCCGCGCGGGCTTCGGCGTTTATTTCGAGCCCAACGGAGTTCCTAACTTCGATGTGATTCAGACGGGCTTTACCCAGACTACGCAGCTGGTCCCATCCCTTGACAATGGCCAACACTTCCTCGGTACACTGGCAAATCCGTTTCCGAATGGCCTGCTCCCGTCGGTTGGGGCAGGCGCGGGCTTGAGCACAAACCTCGGCCAGAGCGTCATCTTCTTCAATCCAAATCTGCGCGCACCCTATATGGCTCGCTGGCAATTCGCGGTGCAGCGCAGCTTGCCGGGTGGCTCTGTGCTGGAAGTTTCATACGCGGGCAACCGCGGCGTGCGCCAGCGGATTGCCCGCAATCTGAATGCGCTGCCCGATCAGTTCTTAAGCACGTCGGCAGTACGCGACCAGCAGACCATCAACTTCCTGAACGCACAGGTGGCGAATCCTTTCTATCCGTTGCTGCCCGGAACCAGCCTCGCCGGAACCACCGTCGCCCGGTCGCAACTATTGCTGCCGTATCCGCAGTTCACCGGCGTGACCATGGATACCAACCAAGGCTACTCGTGGTATCACTCTATGCAGACGCGCTTTGAAAAGCGCTACTCGGCCGGCTTCATGACCACTGTCTCCTGGACCTGGTCGAAGCTGATGGAAGCGCGCACGTATCTGAACGCCGGCGATCCCATGCCAGAGAAAGTGATCTCCGATCAGGACCGCACCCACCGGCTTGCGATATCGGGCGTTTATGAGTTTCCCTTCGGCAAAGGCAAGCCCTGGGGTGGCGCCTGGAAAGGATTCGCATCGAAGGCAATCAGCGGTTGGCAGGCTTCCACTATCTATCAGGCGCAGACCGGTGCGCCGATCGGCTTTGGAAACGCCATCTTCAACGGAAATCTGTCGGCCATTCCCATCGCCGACGGCCAGCGCACCGTTGACCGCTGGGTCAATGTGGATGCAGGATTTGAGCGCAACTCCGCCGCCCCACCGGCATCGAATCTCCAGCAACTGAGCAGCCGCTTTTCAGGAATCCGCGCGGCGGGCATAAATAACATTGACTTGGGATTGATCAAGAACACGCAAATCCACGAACGGTTCACGGTCCAGTTCCGGGCAGAGGGAATCAACGCCTTCAATCACCCGCAATTTCTGGGACCGAATACCACTCCCAGCAGCACCGCGTTCGGCCAAGTGACAGCGGAATGGTCTTCGCCGCGAACCATTCTGCTGGCGATGAAGATTCTATTTTGATGGCGGCGGTAAGGCTCGCAAGGCGTTCAGCAGCCGTGTTCCGTCCACACTGCCCAGGCCGGTACACGCGTCCCAGCCCGGCCCGGCCACGTATGATCCGTTGGTCCCGGAAACTGGGCTGCGAAAGGCCGCTTGCCCGGCACCGGCGGCAAGTTCATACAGCGCCGGATTGAGAAAACCGCAGCGGCGTCCCAATGCCTGATTGAGGCGCGCGGTTAACGCCGCCCAAAGCGGCGCAACGGCGCTGGTGCCACCAATGGCGGGTACCCCGTTTGGCAGGTCGGGAAATCTCTGCCCGTTGCACAGTATCCGGAAGCCGGAAGCGGGCGCGGCGTTGGCGGCGACGTCCGGGATACCGCGCATCACCGGACCATCCGGATGCGCCGCACCTGGCAGCGGCATATTCTTCTGGTACTCCGGGCGCGCGAAGGTGCGGCTGACACCACCGCCGGCTCCATCGTGCGGTCCGTCAAACCAGACTTCCTCATCCGTAATAGCTCCGTGGTCCACGGAAATGCGCGTACCGCCACAGGCCAGAGCCCACGGACTGCATGCCGGAAAATCGACATGGGCGCCGCGGTCCCAGCGCGGATCGTTCTCGGCGAAGTCCGGCGCGGCATTGTCGCCGGTCGCCGCGCAAACGGTGATACCAAGATGCGCGGCGGTCTGCAGCAATTGATCGAAGTCTTCGCGGAATTGCGCGGTTGCGGTGGACTCAGGCCCGCCCCAACTGATCGAAATGATATCCGGCTTACGCACCGGGTCGTGGATGATTGCCGACATCACGCCAAGAAAGCTCTCATCAGAATCGTCGCGGGCAAAGTACACCAG
>JBBQUE010000558.1:0-3367 GCA_038212805.1 Bryobacterales bacterium
ATCTTCGAACAAGCTGGGATAGAGCACGCGCGAAACTTTTGGGTGAGTGGCAAGGGCCGTTGTAATATGTTCAGCGTTCTCACTGGCGCGGTTCATTCGCAGCGATACCGTAGGCAGCCGCGTGTCCAGAATCCAACATTCATCCGGCTGCAGGATGTTGCCGAACAGGTTACGCTTTCTCCGCATTTTGGCGATCAGGCGGGGGTTGGATGCAATGGCTACGCCCCCGATCATGTCACTGAACCCTGAGAGATATTTCGTGGCGGAGTAGAGTGATATGTCCGCCCCTAGCATGAGGGGGTGCTGAAATGTGGGGCCCATCAACGTGTTGTCCACCATAACGATAGGCGCGGGATGCAATTGCTTCGCAGTAGCAGCAGCTTGCCGGATACCCGTCATGATGATGGTGGGATTCGCTGGAGTTTCAATCAGGACTACCGCCAGGTTCGGCGTCTTCAATATAGCCTCGTCCAGTTTTGCGCCCGCCCCGGCCGGTACGGCCACCCCGTGAATGCCCAGCGTGGAAAGAAAATCCTGGATGAGATGCTGGGTACCACCGTAGATAGGCACGGTGTATACGATGGCCTGCCCCGGCTTCACAAACGTGAGCAGCGCGGTCATGATGGCCGCCATGCCCGAATTGAAAACCAGCGCCGCCTGTCCGCCCGTTTCGAGCGGGACGATTTGCTCTTCCAGAATCTGCGCGTTCGGATGATTGAAGCGGGAATAAATCAGATCCGGCTTTTCGTCCACGCCTGGCTGGGCGCGGTTGGCCATCAGATCGAAGGCACGCTCAGCCGCTTCCGGACTGGTAAATACGTAGGTGGAACTGCGGAAAACGGCGGGACGGGCTGAGCCAACCGACAGGCTGGGATCGAATCCCCGAGTCAGGACTTCTGTAGCAGGACGAAGACCGGAAGGTGGACGTGAATCAGACATGGATAATCCTCTATTCGAGTTTAGGGGGGAACGGAACCCCCGGTACCCCTTAGGGGTTCATCAGGCTTTGTATTTGGCTGTCTAGGCGGTCTGCCTGATTCAGCCCGGGGCGTCTCCCGCATTAAGATTCGGTAGGGTGCTTATGATGGCAAAGGCGCAGTATTCCGAGGTGGAAGCGGCATGCGAAGTTGGAGTCTGCGTAGAGCAGCTTCGAGCATTGATCCAGCTTCACATTGTCCGCAATGACGAAGAACTGGGGAGCGTCCCCGTGGCGGCTTTCAGTTCATCGGACGTTCTGATGTTGCGCTTGTTGGCGGCCTCAAGTGCCAGCCTGGTGAACGCTTAGTAGAAAGCGCGAATCCGGTCGATGCAGTAATGCACCTGGGATTCCTGCAGTCCCGGCCAGACCGGAAGCGAGACAATCTGCTGGCAGGCCAGTTCTGCGTGGGGGAAACTGCCTGGCTTCGTTTTGCTGTTTTCAAACGACGGATGCAGGTGGAGGGGTACCGGGTAATGGATGCCGGTGCCGATGCCTTGCGCCTCCAGAGCGGCCCGAAGCTCATCCCGCCGGTGGGCCCGGACCACATATAAATGATGCACGGAGGGTTCCCGCCGGATAATGGGACGCACCGGTTCGAAGTCTTGAAACGCCTGGTCATAGAGCGCCGCGATTCGGCTTCGTTCTGCGTTCCACTCCGTAAGATGTGGCAGGAAGGCGCGTAGAAAGCAGCACTGGATATCGTCCAGGCGCGCGTTGATTCCCGGCAGCAGGCTCACTTGTCCACCCGCCCGGCCGCCGTCGCGCAGCATAAATAGACGCCGCGCGATCTCGGGATCTCCCGTTGCAATCGCACCCCCATCCCCCAGGCAGCCTAGATTCTTGGTGGGGTAGAAGCTATAGGCCACGTAGGGTGAGAACTCCGTGAAAGGGCGTCCGCGGAAGGTGGCGCCATGGGCCTGGCAGGCGTCCTGAATCAACGGCAGGCCAAGCGCCGCCAGATGTTCCAGATTGCAGGGCTGCCCGTAAAGATGGACCGGCATGATGGCGGCGGTGCTGGAGTTGATAGACCCGGCGACGGCTGCTGGATCGATCAGCAAAGTTTCCGGGTCGATATCCGCGAAGCGAATCGAAGCCCCGGCGGCTAAAATGGCGATGCCGGTGAAGGGCGCTGTCAGGGGAGTCGTGATCACCTGCCGGTCGGCTGAGCAAATCCCGGCGTCCCGCAGGCACAGTTCCAGCGCCGCGCTGCCGCTGCCCACTCCAACGGAAAACGGAGCGTTCAGGAACTGAGCAAACTCTTGTTCAAACGAAGCCAATTCGGGTCCCAGGATGAACTGGCCGCGAGCCACCAGGGCGTCCACGCGGGCGCGCCAATCCGTTTCCGTGGCAGCCAGGGCCGCCTTCAGGTTCACCAGCGGAACCGTCATGCCAGAATCACCAGCCGGACGTAGAGGCGCAGCAGTTGGACGAGGGTAACCAATAATGATTGGACGCGGAAGAATTGCGATCGGCCGTATAAACGTGGGTAATGATGCACGCCTACCTCAATCACCCGCCAGTCTTTGAGTAGCTCCAGCTTACGGACTAGCTCCACGCAAATGGTTCCACTGGTTGAGGTTAGATGGATCTGATCCAACAGCGTGTGGCGGATCAGGCGGAAGTCGCAATCCACATCGCGGATCTGGATGCGGAACAGAAAACGCGCAAAAGCGTTGTAAACCCTCCCGATCCAGATGCGATGCCAGGGGTCGTTCCGCTCCAGTTTATATCCGTTCACCAACCCTACCCCAGGGCGCATCTGCCGCAGCAGAAGAGGTAATTCGTTCACATCGTACTGGCTATCCCCGTCGGTATAGAAGACCAGTTCTTTCGTGGCAGCCTCAAATCCGCTCCGGAGCGCCCCGCCGTATCCCCGGTTCTTTTGATGGGTTATCACGCGCAGGCGCGGCCCATATTGGGTCTGAAGGTGGAGCAAAACGTCGGCCGTATTATCGAAACTGCCGTCGTTGATTACGATGACCTCGCAATCAACGGCGGCGGTTTCGAGGACGGCAAACGTCTTGCGAATCAGTTCCGGCAGGGACGGCGCATCGTTATACGCCGGAAAGAAAACGCTGAGGCTGCGGCAGAGCAAACGGCGAGTCTACTTGCCGGTGGTCTTCTGCTTCGTTTCGTGATTGCCAGCCTTTACAGCATCGGCTTCCGACATGTACTTACCCTTTTTGGTGGTGCCGTAGTACTTATCGCCCTGGCGATGGAATACCTTGGTCTCGGTGTTAACCCAAACCATGCCGGGTCCGCCGCCCGGCGCGGGAGCACCCATGGCTCCACCGGTAGTGGTTGCGGCTTTGGTCGCCGCCGTGGCCGGGGTTTTAGCGGCAGCAGCCGGAGTTGCGGGGGTCGCCGGCATTGGGTTCGTTTTTGCGG
>JBBQUE010000559.1:0-3365 GCA_038212805.1 Bryobacterales bacterium
TGACAAAGCCAAAGAAACGATCCGTGCAGAACAGACCAACTGCACCTGCTTAGTCTTCTGTCGGAAAGCTCTCCCATGTCATGCCGCAATCCGGATGCCTGAGCGGCAGCAGACGATCGAGCAAAGCCGACTTGTTTCGAACGGCGGCTGAAGTCCTTGACTTAGCTAAGAGGACGGGCTAATGTAAAGCTGTGCAGCTAAATGTTCACGAAGCGAAGTCTCAGTTGTCGCGGCTGTTGGAACTGGTCGAGCAGGGCGAGACTGTCGTAATCGCCCGGAATGGTAAACCGGTGGCTGAACTGGTGCCTGCGCGCCGCAAGGGGTTTCCTTTTGGTATCGCCCGTTCCATGCCTCTGGTTGGATCCGATGACGGGTGGTGGCAGGCCATGAGCGACGCGGACGCGGACGATTGGACGAATGGCCAGTGAAAGTCCTCACCGACACGCACACGCTGGTATGGGCTTTAACGAATCCGGAAGCGCTGGGCTCTGGCGCTTACGCGGCTCTCCAAAATGCCTCCGTTGCAGCAAGCGTTGTCAATCTTTGGGAACTGGTCTTGAAGTCTCGGAAACCGGGTGCGATGCTCGGAGACCCGATCCCGTGGTGGGAGAAATATGTGGTTCGCTCCGGCATCCCGGCGCTGTCGATCCGAATTTCCCACGTCCGGGCGCTGGCGAGCTTACCTGAACTCCACAAGGATCCGTTCGACCGCATGCTGGTGGCACAGTCGCTTGTGGAAGGACTGACTTTGGTGACCAAGGATGAGGCACTGGCACGCTATGGAGTGCCAGTGATTTGGTAAGTCTCAAGCCTTGGCCAGCGGGATGCGGATCAGCGTGTACGCCACCGCCGCAAAGCCCAGCAGTGACAGCCACCCACCCCAGGCGGCGTAAAACCCAAACTGCCCCAGCGCCGGCAGTCCTGCCAGGAACACCACTGCCAGCAGAATCCCCACGATGGCCTCGCCCGCGATCAGGCCGGATGCCAGCAGCGTTCCCCTCTCCTCCACCCGCAGCTTGCGTTCCGGGTTCAACCGCGCGGTGAAACGGTCGGCGGCCCACTTCATCGCGCCTCCCAGGAAGATCGCCGAGGACGTATCGAACGGCAGATACATGCCCACGGCAATCAGCATGGGCGAGCGCGCTCCACTCAGTATCAGGACGATGCCGAGGGCGATACCGATCCCCAGCAGCCCCCAGGCCATCTGTCCACCCACGATGCCTTTGGCGAGTTGGGCCATCAATCCAGCCTGCGGCGCGGGAAGCGCACGTCCGCCGATGCCCCCGGTAGCCAGGTTGGCTTCGTGCAGCGCAATAATGGGACCCATCAGGAAGAACGCCAGCAGGATAACCGTGATAATCTCGACCAGTTCCATCTTCCACGGAGTGCCACCCAGCAGGTGGCCCGCCTTCAGATCCTGGATCAGCGAACCCGATACGGAGCACGCCAGGGCCACAACAGAAGCCACGCCCAGCACGGCCGCAACGCCGGAGAGCCCGGTCACCCCGATGGTGATCATCATCAAGGCGGCGATGATCAGCGCGGAGAGCGTGAGCCCGGAGAGCGGCTGGTTGGAACTGCCGACCAGGCCGACCAGATAGCCACCCACCGCCGAGAGCAGAAATCCGGTGACCGTCATAATCAGTGCCGCCACGATGGCAGTGATCCAGCCGTGGGTGAAATAGAAATAGATGAGCGTGATGGGCACCAGCAACACCACAATGGCCAGGGCAACCCACTTGGAGGGGATGTCGCGTTCGGTGCGTTCCACGGCATCGCTCAACGACGCGGCAGATACGCTGAAGATCCCGCGCAAGGATGCCAGCAGTGAGGCGCGCATGGAGAACATCGTGTTGGCCGCGCCCACCAGCATGGTGCCGACAGCGATGGGCCGCACGATGTTGTACCAGACCGTGTAGGCGGCAATAGCAGGGTCGGGCGTGCCCAGGCGCTTGGGCAGATCGGGATCGAAGAACATCAGCAGCGGTATGAAGACCCACCACGCCAGCACGCCGCCGGCCACGTTGATTGAGGCCAGTTCAGGTCCAATGATGTAGCCGATGCCGATCAGGGCAGGGGAGAGGCTGGGCGTTGACCAGGGGATGCCCCCGGCATGTGTAACCTGGGCGAGCGGCTGCTTATCGAAGTTGAAATGGCGGATCACGGACTTGGGGAAGGCCAGGAAGCCTTCAGAATACTCGCGGAAGATTTGGATGCCTTTGTCGGATTTCAGGATCTGGATCAGGCCACCGAACGCCATGGCTCCGAAGACCAGGCGCGGCGCATCGGACGCCCCGGCTTCCCCGGCTTTGACGATCTCATAGCTGGCGACGCTCTCAGGCCAGGGCAGCGGGGCGTCCACGCACAGGGGGCGGCGCAGCAGGATGATAAAGAAGATGCCGATCAGGCCGCCCACCAGCAGGATCAGCGTAGCTTCCCAATAGTGTTCGCGCAGCCCGGTCCAGAGGCGCTGGCCGTCAATCTCCACCATCATGAACGCGGGGATGGTGAAGATTGCGCCTGCCACCAGCGCTTCGCCCACGCTGGCGGAGGTGCGGACAATGTTCTGTTCCAGGATGCCGCCGCGGATGCCGGGGATGCGGAACAGGGCCATGGCAATGACGGCGGCGGGGATGGTGGCGGCCACGGTTTGCCCGGCGCGCATGCCCAGATAGGCGTTGGCGGAGCCGAAGACAAAGGCCAGGAAGATCCCCAACACCACAGCCTTCACGGTGAGTTCTTTCGGGGCGGCCTGCGGGCTCGGCATTCAAAGATGGTAGCGTACCTGCATGCCAGTCGTTCGTTTGGTGTGCCGTACGCCGGAATTGGCCGAAGCCAGAGCGCCGCGTTTACAGGCCGCCGGCGTTGAGGTGGACGCATCGCCGCTGCGGCCCCGGGGTTTGAAATTGCACAATTTCGGGAGGCGTCACCAGCGGCGGTCATCATGGGTCTGGACCGCCTGCCGTCCCAGGGGCGTGAGGTCGCCGTGGCGCTGCGAACCCGCAAGGCGACGCGGTGTTCACGCATTGGGCGGGTGTTCCGGATGCGCTGACGCACGCCCGCTTACACTGGCCCGCGCCTGAGGATTTGGTGCCGCCGGTTCCGCACATGCAGCGGTACGCGGGAACGCCCCTGGCAAAATCTCCGGAGGGCGTGCGATACGCAAATCATGTCCGCGGCCGGTCAGCCCTCGCCATTTTCTTCGTGCGTTTCCGCCAGGATCTTCCGGCGGAGGTAGCAACTGCGACCACTTCAGTTTCGAAGCGGCACCGGCCGGAGTTCAACAAGAACGACGCTCGCAATGCCGGCATGGCGGCGGGCCTGGTGGATTACAAAGTGTGTTCCGTAAATGCAGCAATGGTCCG
>JBBQUE010000560.1:0-3359 GCA_038212805.1 Bryobacterales bacterium
GAAATTGGTCCCCACTTACATATTGGGGTCCTAAAACATCCTGGCCCGGAACAAAGATCACAATCGTGTCGTACGGGATAATTCGTTTCAGCCGCTGCGCCAAAGTGGAGAGCGTTTCGTTCAAGCTGAGCGAGTTGCCCAAGTCCTGAGCGATTTCAAACAGCGTCTGTGCCTCCTGGCTGGCCGAGGCAATCGAAGTCAGCCAAGTTGCCGGGGAACTGGCTGATTGCGTCCCTTCCAGCCCCGAGCTGAGCGCTTGAGGCCGTTCAAGCTGGACGTGCGTACCGAGCCGCGTACCTTCCTCCATCTGCTCGGTCGCGAGTTCCTCTAATTCCTGGCAGCGGCGCTTTAAGACCTCCACGACCCGCGGGTCGAAGCTAGTCCCGGAGTCGGCGGCGACCTTGCGCATGGCGTCTTCCAGGGCATCGGCGCGGCGGTATTGTCTGTCGGAAGCCAGAGCGTCCAGGCAATCGACAGCGGCCAGGATGCGGGCCCCGATCGGAATATCCTCGCCCTTGAGTCCATCCGGGTATCCAGCGCCATTCCATTTTTCGTGATGGTGGCGAATGATCGGTGTGACGGGATAAGGGAAGCCAACGCGTTCGAGAATCTCCGCCCCGACGATGGGGTGGATTTTCATCTTTTCAAACTCTTCACGGGTCAGTTTGCCCGGTTTCGAAACAATATGGTCCGGCACCGCGAGTTTTCCAATGTCGTGAAGCAGCGCCGCCGAACGGAGCGCTTCCAGCTCTAGAACGCTCAACCCAAGCTCTTTCCCCACCGCCAACGCATACACTTGAACCCGCCTGAGATGGTTCGGGGCGGCCCGGTCCTTAGCCTCGATGGCGGTAGCAAGCGCCTCGATGGTGCGCAGATGCAGCGCCGCCATCGCATCAGATTGGCCCCTGCTGCCCTGAGCCCTTGACAGGTACTCTAAACCCAAACGGTAGGCAAGGTAGAACACCGGTACGACCAGCAGGCCCGTTTGCCAGCCCACCTTCAGGGTCAACAGGTTCATGAGCCCAGCCAACACCGAGCCGGTCAGGTAGAGGGGAAGGGCTCCACCGTAGGTCTCGCGCCAATTGACGAGCGGCGATTCAAGATCCGTCACAGAAAGCACGGCGGCTACAGCGAAAGTGTCGATTGCGAAAAACAACGCCGCCGTAAGAAAAACGCCCAGCGTGTACTCTATATGGCTTTCCTGCAGTGCGCGCGAGTGGAAGGCCGCATGACAAATGGTGATCGTAATGGCCAGGTTGAAGGCGTTGAGAATCGCACCGCGCGTCTTCCCCTGAGTGACTGCGTGAGCCAGTGTCCCTAGACAGCCAAGCAGGAGCGTTTCGGGCAGGCTGTATTCCAATACCCCCAGCAAAACGAACACCTTGAATAAGGGAAGGGCGCGAGTTGACGGAGGGAAACTCAGCCTCGCGCCGCAAAAGACTAGCGAAAGGGCGAGATAACACGCATAGCTGAGCGGGTTATGGGAAGCCCAGGGGAACGCCAGGAAGATCAGGGCTGCTCCTCCCAGGACGGTCACAAAGGCGCGATAGAGATTGGCTACTGTTGGCATTCAACGAACTTCAGACTGGTTATGTCATCGACCAATCGCCGGGAAAACTTGAGGGTCTGCCCAACAACCCAGCCATTTCCGGTGAATATGCCCGCTGCCCCGAGAGTTTCCCGGTCCGCTCCACACTCACCTCGTGAGATGACCCGTGCTGTAACGCCGGCTAATTCGACAACCTGCCTTCGCCGGCCCGCGTAAGTCTGCCTTGCTTCCTAAACCCAGATCCCGACCCCCTCAAATCGACATGACTCTCCCGAAACCGAAAGCTCGTCTTCTGATCCTCTTGTTCGGAGCCTTGGTGGCTTGGCAAATTGCGCGCACCCCGCGGCATGGAACGGTGTTGGCCTCCAACAGCGGAATTTACCTGACTTCGGCGGAGCGGCTGGCACCGCGCTATACAGGGCCGGATCCCCTGGTGCGGGCGATGGACCAAGCCTCGGCGCTTTCCCTGGTCTCAGAGGATGTGGACGGCGATGGCGTAGTTGATGTGATAGCGGGTTACCGCACCGCGGGCGGCTTCGCCCTGGGCTTCTACCGCGGCAATCTCGATGCGATAGCGCCCCAAACCGCGGATTCGTTCGCCGGCATCGCGCGCAACCGATTCCCTGCGCCATTCCTGCCGGAAGTGAAGCTGTCGGCATCGCCCATTCAGCCTGACTTCCTGGCCTCCGGTGCCCTTGGTTCCAGCGATCACGACATCGTGGTCGGCTCGCGCGGCGGCACAACCTTATCGGTGATGTCCCTGGATGGCGGTCAGTTGCAATCCCAAGAATCCGTCCCGCTGCCCGGGGCCCTGACGTCGCTCGCCGCGCAACACCTGGACGCACGGCAGCCGTACTCGCAATTGTTGGCCGGTATTCAGACCGATCAAGGGGCCAGGATCCTGATCTTTACGGGTTCCCCCGATGGCTTAAAGCTTCTCGGCGCAACGAGCCCGCCTTTTGCTGCAACTCAAATTAGTTTTGGCGACATGGATGGCGACGGGATCGCCGACGCGGTAGTGCTGGCCGATGGCAAGCTCTCCATCCTGAACGGCAAGCAAGTGCTGAATGCCATAGATTCCCCCAACGGACCTTCGCCCACATTGGAAGCAATCCCGATCCCGTTTCCCGCCGGGTCGCTGGCCCTGGGATCCTTCGTTTTTGTACGCGAGGGGCGGACTCAGATGGCCTTGCTTTCAGGCGAAGGGACGCTCCACATTTACGCCTGGAGCGGTTTGAACAGCAAGGCCTTCACGCCCGAAGAGATCCGGGTTCGCCGGCAGGGCACGACGGACCTCGCGAGGACTAAGCCAGAGCCCGTGATTTGGAACGAGGTCGAGAGTCATCCGGCGTTTACCACCGTAGACTCTACTTCGCCCCCCGTGCTGTTCCAGACACGAATCTCGGGGTACTCCGCCGACGATGTGATAGCGCTCGATGCCCGCACCGGGCGGCTTTCCGTTCTAGCGCATCACAATCGGGGCAAGGATGGGGTGCTTCCTCCAGGCATAGTGCTGAGCCGCCAGGACGCCGTCCAGGGAGCTGTAACCGCGTTAGCCGCCCGGGTCAATATCGACGGACGTCCCGGCGTCGTGTTGATCAAGAACGATAGCGCCGCGCTGTCATCAATGATGCCCCTGCCCGACCCCACTTTTGTCGTTAACACGACGGCGGACACGATTTCTTACGACGACTCATGTTTGCTCCACCTAGCATGCAGTTTACGGGAAGCTATCTTCGAGGCAAATTATTCGCCAGGGGTGGACACGATCATGTTGCCCGCGGGGACGTATACCCTTACCTTAGTTGGA
>JBBQUE010000561.1:0-3359 GCA_038212805.1 Bryobacterales bacterium
CTTTTGCTCACTACAACACCACGTATGCGCTGCATCCGGTTCGCATGGCGGCGGCGTTTATGCGCCGGGCTTATTACCTGTTCTTCGCGGATTTCCGTTGGGTGGCCACGGCCTCAATCCTATACGGGCTCAGGCGGGGCGTATACCGGCAGGCCGGGTGGCGAATTGTGGCGGCGTTCGCCGTGCTCCAGACTCTTGAGGTGACGGTGCTGGGCGGCGCTCAACTGGAGCGCTACCTGATTCCCGTTGTGCCGCTACTCTACATTGCGGCAGCCGCTTCCTGGGCGCGTTTCAGCCCGGTGCTGCGGGGTGCGAGCGTGGCGGTATTGTGCGCGGGATTGTTGGCTGGGTTAGCGATCAACCCGAGCTTCCCATTCCCGTATGAAAACAATCTGGCCATGGCCGACTTTGTGGAGTTGCACCGCAGCGCAGCCCGCTATTTGGAACAGAATTATTCTGGCCAGACCGTACATACCGCATGGCCATTAACGGCCGAGTTGCGGACCCCGGAATTCGGATATGTTCAGCGCACGATTCATACCGTGGAAACGTCGGATCTGCACTATTCCACTCTGCACCGGCTGAATCCCGCGCAGGTAAGAATGCTGGTGATGTATTCGCGGGATTGGGATGCTGGCGGGAGGGTAATGGAACTCCCGTGGGTGAGACAGTTCCTGACGCGCTATTTCGAATACGAACGGCAAATGACCGCGGATGAATGCGTTTCCAGGTTTGGCCTTAGCTCGATAATGCGTTTCGAAAGGCGCGGACAGTGGGTTGAAATTTACGGGACCAAGGTAATGGCGCGCTATCATAAAGATGCTGAAGGGAGTTCCCATGAATAATTCCGTACTTGTGCCGATGGTGGTGGAGCAAACCTCGCGCGGTGAACGCGCTTTCGATATTTATTCGAGGCTGCTCAAGGAAAACATCATCTTTCTCGGCACGCCAATTGATGACAATGTTGCCAACCTTGTCATCGCCCAGATTCTGTTTCTGGCGTCCGAAGATCCTGAAAAAGATATCTCCCTCTATATCAATTCGCCAGGCGGCTCCATCACGGCCGGGTTGGCGATTCTGGATACGATGCGATTGGTGGAACCCGATATCGTTACCTACTGCATCGGGCAAGCGGCGTCGATGGCGGCGGTTCTGCTGGCGTGCGGAACCAAGGGGAAGCGGTACTGCCTGCCGCATTCGCGCATTTTGATTCACCAGCCCTCCATGAGCGGGTTGGGCGGACAGGCAACTGATATTGATATTTATGCGCGGGAAATTCTGCGCATGCGCCAAACGCTCAACGAGATTCTGGCGGATGCCACGGGCAAGCCGGTCGACAAAATCTCTCGCGATGTGGATCGCGATTATATTCTGGAGCCGGAACAGGCACTGGAATATGGCATGATCGACCGGATTATTACCAGCCGGGAGCTGACTCCGGTACCCGCCCGCTAAGCTCGTGGATTAGAGAATGTCGATTAAAGAATCGGCCTGGGCCGGGTTTCACTGCCCACCCAGGCCGCTTTCATTATCTGCTCAGTAGGCGGAAGGCCTAGCAGATGAGGCTTGAGAACGATCAGCGTCTCGCCATGGCTTCGATTGCGATCGTTTTTGCGTAAGACGGGGATTGCCGAGAGCCCAACGATTCCTGAGATCGTGGTGGCGTCTGAATCCGTCATCAACCCCGCCATCACCGCCCATTCGCCCGTCGCGACCCGCACCTTGGACTGAAATTTCCGGTTGGAAATGATAGGAATTCCGTCCACTGCCTGGCTGCCCAGCAGTTTGAATTCGGACTCTACCTCCAGGGTTATCTCATCGGTGCCATGAACGTGAGGCGTGATCTTCAACAGCAGGCCTAAATCTTCAAAATTGAAGGAAGGCGGAGGCGTGAATACCTGTCCGCCGCCGGCCTGCGCCCCTCCAAAGTATCCATTGGTCTGGATGGGATACTTATCGCCGACATGCAGGGTAGCGGCCTGGCCGTCCGCCGTGACTATCTCCGATCGTAGGATGGTTCGTGAACTGGATTTGGTTGCATTCAGAAACAGGCTGCCATCCGTGATACCCAACCCGAGAAAACTCTTTCCTCCAGCGAAGCCCAGGAAGTTGGCAAAACCGGAAGGGAACGCCGTGGTGAGGTTGATGCCTTGGCCGAACCACACCAGGGAGAACTTGGAAGGCAGCGAGAGGCCATAGGTGAGCGAGGAACTCTCGTCTGTGGTGAGCAGTTCCACCTCCACGGCGACCTGGGCTTTGGGCTGCATCAGATCGTCAATCAGTTTCTGCGCCAGCCGGACCTTGGAGGCGCGGTCGCGAATCAGCATCAGCCGGCGCTGGCTGTCCACCGTAAGGCGCTGGATATCCATGGTGCCGCGGACGGCGGTCCCGATCTCCTGCACTTCCTGGATAGCGAACGGCTCAGGTACGGGCAGAACGATGGCGACGGTCCGGTCCAACTCCGACCGCTTTTGCGTGGTGTCATTCGCCACCAGGAACTGCCGACCGGTCAGCGGAATGACAAAGGAATCCGTGGCGGCTTCGAGCGCTAGCAGGGCGTCCCGAAACGTGCTTTCCGTCAGGTTGAACCGTAGGCCGGTTCTGAGCTGATAGCCGCTGTCGAAGATGGCTTCCAATCCGAACGCGTTCGCAACCTGCTCAAAAAGCTGGTGAGAATCGCCGCGCAGGTTGAATTCTTTCAGTGCGGAACCCCCGTTCAATACCGGGGGTGGCAGCAGACGGCGGCTCTCCGCAAGCTCCTGATCACTAATAGTTCCCGCGATGGATGGATCGGCGGAGGATGGCGGCTCCTGGAGTTTGGCCGCGTTGGGAACAAGATCGGCCACGCCGGGTTTCGGGCGCAGAGCTTGCGCGTGATGCCAGGCGAGTTGGTTAGAGGGATCTTGCCGTGCAGCCTGGGCATAGAGCAGGTATGCCTGCGAAAGATCGCCCGCGCGCTCAGCCCGCTGGGCCTCCCGATACAGCTGGTTGGATGCCTTGGTAGCGGCGGAAAGCATGCCCGCCACCGCCAAACAAAGTACCAGCGAATAAAGCTTCACGGGAGGGTTGACGATTTTTCCACCGGGAACGTGTAATCTTCCGGCCGTTTTTTGCCGATAGACCTGGCAAGAGGATTGCTTCTTTTGATGCCGGCTACTTTCACGACCTCCGCTTTCCTGCCCAGGACGCCCCATTCCATGGAGGAACTAGGCATTTCCCAGTCGATCGTTATAGATCTGATGCTGCGGCGGCTGCTGCTGGAAGGGTTCAGCAACCTGCAGACCCTCTCCCGGAAGCTGCGCCTTTCCGTCGCAATTTTGAACGGTGTGTTCCAGCATATGCGCCAGCAGCAACTGGTG
>JBBQUE010000562.1:0-3353 GCA_038212805.1 Bryobacterales bacterium
TCCGGGAATCCATGTACTTTGAGTTCCGCGCGGAATGCTACAACATCCTCAACAGCCCGGTCTATCAGGCTCCGGGATACCAAACCGTCAGCGGCTCACAGGTTCGCCTCGCCGATGCCAGCGGCGTCATCCAGCCCGGCCTGCCCTATACCCCAGCGGCGGCAGGTGGTGGTTTCGGTGCTCTCACCAGCACCGTCTCGAATACCGTCGGCTCCGGCACCAACCGCCAGTTCCAGTTGGCTCTGCGCTTTAACTTCTAATAGAAGCGTTGGGTTTGCGGGCCAGTTCTCTCGTTCGCGAGTGGAACTGGCCCGTTTTGTTTTTGGCGGGGAAAAATGTGATATCTTTTTGAGGCCTAGGAAGGTCTATGATAAGATTCCCGTCCCCCCAAAACTTCGCGCTAGCTCTTGCGCTGTGCAGCATCCCCGCGATGGCGCAGCAGCCGCTCTACAACACCGCCAAGCAAAAACTGCTGGAAGGCAAACAGGTTTTCAGCTTTACCCAATCCAAGTTCGACCCGGCCGGATATTGCGAAGCCGCCAAGCACTACGACTATACGTGGTTTGAAATGCAGCACAGCACGCTGGAATTCAAGGATATAGAGGCCATGATCGCGGCCTGCCCGCACGTCCACGCCATCCCCATGATCCGGCTCCCGGACGCGCAGGAGTGGCATATCCAACACGCCGCCGACATCGGCGCGCTGGGCGTTGTGGTCCCCACCGTGGATGACGTCGAACGCGCCCGCGAGGCTGCCAAGTGGTCCCGCTATCCCCCGGTGGCTCGCCGCAGTTCCGGCCAGGGCCAATACCGGACGCTCTATCCAGCCAGCTATGCCAAAACCTTTAACGACAACATGCTGGTCGTGGTCATGATCGAGACCCCCACCGGCGTCGCCAACGCCTATGACATCGCTTCCGTGCCCGGAATCGACGTGGTGATCATCGGCAACAACGATCTCAGCGTCTTCTCTGGCATTCCCCAGGACGACGACCGCTACCAGATGATGGTGAAGAAAATTCACGACGATACCCTCCGCGCCGGCAAGATCTTTGGCCAGGCCAACGCTACCTACGCCAAGGGCCATCCCCTCAGCGGCACGTCGAAATTCTTCCAGAACGGCCCCTCGTTCGATGGCTGGAAACCGCCCTCGGTGACGAATGTAAACGCTCCCCCGCCCGGTGAGGAAGACGCGCCCGCCCCGAAAGCGAAGAAGCCTGTAAAGTAACCTGCAATGAAAATTCTGCTCGCGCTCATGTTCCTGCCGATGCTCGCCTTCGGCCAGTCCGAACGCGGCAATATCGCGGGAGTGGTTGTGGATGTCTCCGGAGCGGCCATTCCTGCCGTTCCGGTGGTGATCACGAACGTAAATACCAACTTCTCTGAGCACGTTACCACCACCAGCAACGGGGAATATAACGCCCCGAATCTGGTGCCGGGCACCTATCGGGTTGAAGTCACCGCGTCCGGGTTCAAGCGCTTCGTGGCCCAGAACGTCGTCCTCACCGCCGGATCCAGCGTCCGCCTTGACGCCCAGCTCCAGCTCGGCCAAGTCACTGAGGCGATTGAAGTCCAGTCCCAGGCCGCGCAGATGCAGACGGAGAACGCCAAGGTCTCAACCGCCGTGCAGAATATTCTGGTCGATCAATTGCCCCTGGTAGTTGGCGGAGCCCTCCGCAGCGCTTTCGATCTGGTCGCCATCACTCCGGAAGCCAAAGGCAGCGGGAATACCCTGTCTCTGGGCGGAGGCCAAGCCGCGGCTTGGGGCGCAACCCTGGACGGACTGGCAGTGAACACCAACCGCTCCGCGGACGCCACCGAAACCGCCTACATCACCCCATCGGTAGAGGCGCTGACGGAATTCTCGGTCGATACCAACGGCTTCAAAGCGGAGTACGGGCAAGCGGGCGGCGGCGTAATCACGTTCGTCTCCAAATCCGGAACGAACCAGTTCCACGGAACCACTTACGACTTTCTCCGCAACGACGCCCTGGACGCCCGCGGCTTCTTCGCCGCCCGGCGATCCATCTATAAACAGAACGATTTCGGAGCCTCCGGCGGTGGTCCGGTGATCATCCCGAAGCTCTACAACGGCCGTAACCGCACCTTCTTCTACGCCTCTTACGAAGGTTTCCGGAACCGCGTGGGTTCGAACGGCGCAGTCCTTTCCGTTCCCACGCCCGAAATGTATACCGGCGATTTTTCAAATTGGGTGGGGTCCACCGGCAAGCAGTTGCCCATTTACGATACAGCCAGTACGCGCGCCAACCCGGCCGGCGGCTTCCTGCGCGATCCGTTTCCCAACAACAAAATTCCGCCGTCGCGCTTCAGCACCATCAGCCAGTCCATTCTTCCCTACGCCCAAAAGGTGGTTCCGAACCGCGCCGGCCTGCTTCCCGGAACATCCGGTTGGGTTCGTAATAACTATCTTGTGAATGGCGGATCCACCACGACCCCTACCGACAAGGGCAGCTTCAAAGTGGATCAACAGTTCGGGTATCAGCAGCATGTTTCGTTTTTCTACAACCGCACGTCCTACGACAGCGGTCCCGGACCCAGCGGCCCCACCGGGTTGCCCATCCCGCTCTGGAACGGCCAGGTCAGCCACTTCGATGCGTCCGATTACCGCGTAACCCACGACTGGACTATTTCCCCCAACCTGTTAAATCACTTCACCATCGGAGCCAATAAATTCTCCAAGAACAGCTATTCCCCCAGCTCCGGCGGCAACTGGAAAGACAAGATCTGCATCAGGAACGTGGTCGATTGCAACGTCAACTTCCCCAATATTGGCTTCAGCGACCTGACCGGTTGGGGCAGCACGGCTTACAACGGGACTGAGCAGCCTCTGCTCTCCTTGAAGGAAGATCTGAATTACATCCGCGGCGCCCACACCCTGAAATTTGGGTTCGCTTTTGCAAATCAGCACGCCAACGGATTCGGCCAGCAGAACATCGCCGGCCAGGCCTCCTTCAGTTTCCTGGAGACGGCCTTACCAGGGGCCACTTCCGCCACCAGCGGCGCATCGTTCGCTTCGTTTTTACTGGGCAGCGCCGATAGTGGCGCTACGGAAACCATCCGCTACCTGCCGCAGACCTATCCCTATTACGGTTTCTATGCCCAGGACGATTGGCGCGTCACCAAGCGCCTGGTAGTGAATCTGGGCCTGCGCTACGAATTTACCCTGCCGCCAGTTGCCGGCCAGGATCAATACTCAGATTTTTCACCCACCACGCCGAATCCCGCCGTGAACGGCTATCCCGGCGCTTTGATCTTCGCCGGCAACGGAACCGGCCGCCAGGGCAAGAGCAGCCTGGTTCCCGGTTGGTACGGCGGCTGGAGCCCCAGGCTGG
>JBBQUE010000563.1:0-3350 GCA_038212805.1 Bryobacterales bacterium
CTGGGCGAGAGTTTCGACATTCACCTGGGCGGCGAAGACCTTATCTTCCCCCATCACGAGAATGAGATAGCACAGTCGGAATCCCTCACCGGAAAGCCGCTGGCGCGCTTCTGGGTGCATGCGCGGTTTCTGCTGGTGGAAGGCGAGAAGATGTCGAAGAGCAAGGGGAATTTCTACACCTTGCGCGACCTTCTCCTGCAAGGCCATAAGGCTTCGTCCATCCGGTATCTGCTGGCGTCGGTGCCTTACCAGCGGCAATTGAACTTTACCTTTGACGGTTTGCAGCAAGCCGCACATTCGGTGGAACGGCTGCGCAACTTCAAGCTGCGGCTTGAAACCGCGAAACCTGTATCAGGCAGCACGCCCGCGTTAGCCAGGCTTGCCACTGCTGCCAGCGAAGACTTTCACCGCGCCTTGAACGACGATCTCAACACCGCCCAGGCGCTGGGAGTGATCTTCGACATGGTGCGCGAGGCCAATGCAGCCGCCGACGCCGGCGGCCTGAAGCAGCAGGATGCCGCGCAGTTCCTGGCGGTGCTGGCGGTTTTCGATGAGATATTCGCGGTCCTGCACGATGATGACGCGGCCAAATCGAAGCAGGCTTACGCGGACGCGGAAAAGGCAGGCATCGCGGTTGCATCACCAGCTAACGCGGCCTCGCTTGCGGATGAGGAGGTCGAATCACTGGTGGCCCAGCGCACCGCGGCCAAACGCGCCAAAGATTTCGCCAAGTCGGACGCGATTCGCGCCCAGTTGGCGGATGCCGGCGTCGTCCTCGAAGACACCCGGGATGGGGTTCGCTGGAAGCGCCGGTAAACTCCTGCCGCTTAGTTTGCGCTGGCCGGCTTCACTGTGGTTGACGAGCGGTTCTTTTCGGCTTCCGAATGTGCGGGCGCGGTGATCTTGATCTTCGACATCGTGACCATGGCCACGCCGCAGATGATCACCGCGGTCCCGGCGACAACGTATCGATCCACCTGCTCGTGCAATACCAGCCAGCCCAGCAATACCGCGACCACCGGGTTCACATAGGCGTAGGTTGCCACCTTCGATGTCGGCACATGCTCAAGCAGCCAGATGTAAGCGGTAAACCCGATCAGCGACCCGCCGGTAACCAGGTAGGCGATGGAAAGATATCCACTGGCCGTCCAGGTAGTGCGCGCAAAATCGCCCAACGCCAGCGCCAGCAGCAGGTTGACGAAGCCCGCGATGGTCATCTCCCAGCCAGTGGCCGCAAATGGATCGATGCTCAGTTGCGATCGCCGCGAGGTGATCGATCCGCAAGCCCAGCTCAATGAAGCAAATATCAGGATGGCGATGCCCACCAACTCTTTATGGCCCAGCACCGAGTTATCGGTAAGGCGCGGCCACAGCAGGATCACCAGGCCCACGATACCCAGCGCCAGCCCGGCGAGACCACGCGGCGCCAGCCGCTCGGTCTTGAGAATGATCATCTCAATCAGCGCCACCCACAGTGGGACAACCGCCACCACCAGCGCGGCCAGGCCGCTGGCCACGTATTTCTCTCCCCACGCCACCCCGACGTTACCGGTGACCAGCAACAAAACGCCGATGGCAGCCAGGCGGACCAGGTCCTTCCGGGTGATCGCAATCTTTCGTCCGCTGGCCAGACACCACCCCAGCATCAGGGTTCCCGAAATCAGGAAGCGCGTCGCACCCATCACCACCGGCGGCACATGCTGCACCACGATCCGCATCGCCAGGTAGGTCGAGCCCCACAGCACATAGACCAGGCCAAATGCGAGGGCGATGCGAAGGCTATGAGATTTGGTTTCAGTGGCCATGAGGAGCTTTAAACCTTATCAGACGCGCGGAGTGGGACTTGCGATTCCACGGTGGCGTTGCAAGTGAGGCAGTGTGGGTTATCTGGAAGGACCAGGGCGACCTTTTGGGGGTTACGGCCAGCGCCTCCGGGAGCTATAATCCGCTTAACACTCCCCCGCTGGCGGGAGGTTCTCTTCAAGACCGCAAATTGGAACCAGGCCATGAAAAGCAAAATCAGACGATGCCAGATCGCGTTATTCGGAGGCTTCGGCCCCGCTTCTCACTGGTGGGAGATGCGATTGTGCCCGCGCCGCTACATGGCGGTGCTGCCTTCGCATTCGCGTCCTAACCTCTTCGCCGGCGACTAGTTTCGTCCTCTTTTCCCGATCCCCTAAGGGACGCTTCCAACTTGGCGTCTCCCCAAATTTTTGAGGGATTTCCGGCAGCCCCGCTGCCAGTCGAGAGGACGCAATGGCCCCAAAAACTCATACGGAGAAGATTGACCTCACCGCCCACGATCTCAAACGCAACGTTCTGAAAAACAAAAAAGGCCCGCAAAACACCAAGGGCCCTTTGACCGCGCAGCCGGTGACCGCGCACGATGCAGCGGCCACTGAACACGCGCCTCACCTGCGGACCGCGCTGCCCGGGCCCATCGCCCGGCGCATTGTAGAGCAGGATGACCGCATCATCTCCCCCAGTTACACGCGCTCGTATCCGCTGGTGGCCAAGCGCGGGCGCGGCGTGGTCATCGAAGACGTCGATGGCAACAAGTTCCTGGATTTTTCGGCGGGCATTGCCGTGGTTTCCACCGGCCATTGCCATCCCCACGTGGTCGAAGCCATTCAGCGCCAGGCCGGCGAGCTGATCCACATGTCGGGCACTGATTTTTATTATCCCAACATGATCGATCTGGCCGACCGCATCTCCGCGATCGCGCCCATGAAAGGCCCACACCGGGTTTATTACGGCAACTCCGGCACCGAGGCCGTGGAAGCGGCCATTAAACTGGCCCGCTACCACACCCGGCGTCCCAACATCATCGCGTTCCTGGGAGCGTTTCACGGACGCACCATGGGCTCGCTCGCGCTTACCGCATCCAAGCCCCAGCAGCGCCGCCGCTTCATGCCGCTCATGCCCGGCGTGACCCACGTTCCGTATCCCAATGCGTATGGCGCCGGAATCAGCGACCCGCGTGAGGCTGAAACTTTTGCCCTGGGCTGCGCCCGTTATATCGAAGAGACATTGTTTCGCACCATCCTGCCGCCGGAAGAAGTGGCCGCCATTTTTGTGGAACCCATCCAGGGAGAAGGCGGGTACGTCGTCGCTCCGGATAATTTTCTGCAGGAGCTGCGCGCCATCTGCGATCGTCACGGCATCCTGCTGGTCGCCGATGAGGTGCAATCGGGGGCGGGACGCACCGGAAAATGGTGGGCCATGAGCCATTCCGGAGTGGAGCCCGACATCGTTTGCATGGCCAAGGGAATGGCCTCGGGCATGCCGCTGGGCATCACGGTGAGCAAGGCCGGGATCATGGACTGGGTCCCGGGATCGCACGCCTCTAC
>JBBQUE010000564.1:0-3341 GCA_038212805.1 Bryobacterales bacterium
GCTGGCGGAAATGTCACGGACAATGCGGAGCTGACCTCAAGCCGGCAGTCCCGGCAACCCAATCTGATATTCGCCAACCAAGGAGGCGGGAAGTTTGCCATGCAGGAGCTTTCCGGGCCAGCCTTCCACCGGGGCGCTGCCTTCGGCGACTTCAATCGGGATGGACGCATGGATGTAGTGGTGACCCGGTTGAACGAGGCTCCATTGGTCCTGACCAACACGACGCCAGGAGGCCACTGGCTGGCTTTGCGACTGGAAGGCACGCGCAGCAATCGCGATGGCATTGGAGCGGAAGTTCACCTGGAGAGCGAGTCCGGCGGGCAATGGAACCGGGTGACTACTTCAGTTGGCTATGGCGGATCGAGTGACAAGATGGTGCACTTCGGACTTGGCACGGACACTCGCGTGAAATGGCTGAAAATTCGATGGCCGTCCGGCACCACGCAAGTACTCGCCGATGTAATTGCGGACCAAGTCCTGACGGTACGCGAAACAAAGTAGAGCCTCGACGGTTTTATACGCTCACTGAATCGGAACCGCGCCCGGTCCCAACGCTTCCCGAATCCGCCCCGTCAGCAGATCCACAAACCGCTCCGGCACAAACCCGTTCATCCGGCTAGCCACTTCGCCACCCTTATTAAAAATCACCGTGGTGGGAATGGAATCCACCTTCAACAACACCGCCAAACTATCCTCGAAATAAACCTTCTGGCTCCACCCGATATTCTCCAGAAACGGCTTCACTAACGATCGATCCTCGTCCGTCGCAATCGCCAGAAACACCACATCGTCCCGGCCCTTGAACTTCTCTTTCACTTCCTCGTACAGCGGATGCTGAATCCGGCACGGCCCGCACCACGTGGCCCAGAAATCCATCACCACCACTTTGCCTTTCAGCGTCGCCAGCGCCAGCTTATCGCCCGCCACGCCCGTCAAAGTGAACTGCATCGGATTCCTAGTATCCGCATTCGGATCCAGTTGCCGCATCTCCCGCCGCCGCGCCGAGAACGCCGCCGCCGTCTGGTCATACGCCTGCAAAACCACATCGCCCAACCCGGTTTCCGAACCCTTCAGCTTCCGGTACAGTTCGCCGATCCGGGCCCGGTCCAGACCCGCCTCGGGATCGGTCGATTTCAGCTCAGCCACCGCAAACGCCTTGGCCAGATACTGAATCGCAGCTTCCGTCTTTCCATCCGCCGCCAGCCACTTGGCCGCCTCGCGCGCGCCTTCCACACTGGGGTAAGTCGCGTAGCTCTGTTCGGCCAGCGCGGTCGCCTTCGGCAAATGCTCCAGCAAGCCCTCCGCCCGCGCCTGCAGCAATAGCGCCCGGGAATTGCCACGATCCGCGTTCTCCCGCAGCTTCGCCTCTTCCTTTGCGTTGGCGCCCTTCTGCCCCAGCACGGCCCGCAGAACTTCCTGAAAATGCCTGGCGTATTTCAGCGCCCGCTCCGCCCCCGGCTTGTCGCCTTTCCTCAGCAATGCCGCCGTCACGCGCTCTAAGATCTGGGCGTCATCCGGCTCGCGGGTCAACACGCGTTCGCCATAGCGAATCATGCGGTCGTCATCCCGGATATCGCCCGCGCCCTTGGCCAGCGCCCGTTCCAGATCATTACGGCTAGCGGACTTGGGGTATTTCGCCAGATGATTTTCCAGCGCCCGCACAAAATCCACGGGGCTGTTACCCGCCTCCGACAACGCCTGCCGCAATTCGGTTTGCTCGGCATCGGGCATCTGCCCCTGCTGTCCGGCCCAGCCTAAAGCACCCAGCGCGATGATCAGCCAGCAGCTCTTCATGGGCCGCTCTTGCGAAACGTCTCCGCCAGATTCGCGGCCCGTTCACGAGCCATATGCATATAGCTTTCGTTCCTGACAATCCTATCCAGCAGCGGCAGGAACTGCTCCGGAGCCAATATCCGCTTCCGTTCCAAAGTCAGTTGCAGTTGCAACAGAGCCTGGTTCACGCCCAACTTATCGAACTTCACCGCGCGTTCCAATATGTAGTAGTTCTGCTGAGTTTCAATCATCCGCTCGAACCAGTCCGATAACAGGCGCGCATCCGGATCTTCCGTGAAGTTGAACTTCGCCTCCGTAGCCCCGCCATCCTGTTCCCACCGGAAAGTCTTCACGCCCATCTGGGCCACCTTCAAAGGGGATTCCAGCGTGCGCGAAAAATGTCCCAAAGTTTCAGCCAGCGCGAACATCTCGCCCGCCTGGGCCTCGGTCAGCGCAAACTTCAACGGCCGCTCATCATCCAAGGCTTCCTTATAGATCACCTGCCCGCTCTTTTCTACCGTGATGAATACCGATTCCGGCACGCTGCCCTTGAAATACTTCGAATACAGCAGGCGCGGCGGAGTGGTTCCTGCCGCCAACCACCCTGCCATCAGCGCCACAGCCAAAACCCAGCGCGTCATATCGCTTTCTGCCCCAGGCGTTCCGCTTTCTGCCCCAGGCGTTCCATCGATGCCGTCCGGTTGGCATGGCAGATCGCCACCGCCAGCGCATCGCACGCATCTTCTGACGCAATCTCTTCTTTCAGGCTTAACAACGAATGCACCATCAACCGGACCTGTTGTTTCTCCGCGCGGCCATACCCCACCACGCTGATTTTTATGGCCAGCGGCGAATATTCCCCCAGCGGCAACCCCGCCTCGGCCACCGCCAGCAGCGCCACGCCGCGCGCATGGCAAAGCTTCAGCGCCGTCTTCACGTTCAGCGAAGAGAACACTTCTTCCACCGCCGCCGATTCCGGCGCATGCAAATCGATCACGCCGCGCAGCCCCTGCGCAATCGTCAATAGGCGATCCTGCAGGCCGTCGCGCGGCGTGGTCCGGATGTCTCCGGCGGCAATCATGTGGTGGAAACGGCCGTCGCTTTCAATCAAGCCGTAGCCGGTTCGTTCCGTTCCACAGTCGATGCCCAAAACTCGCATCCGGCGTTAGGCCTGATCTTCTTCGTCAATGTCGGCGTCGGAGTAGACGTTCTGCACGTCGTCGTGCTCTTCCAGCGCCTCGCTCAACCGGATCATGGTCGCGGCGTTCTTGCCTTCCAGCTTCACCAGATTCTCGGGGATGAACGCGATCTGCGCCGCCACTGTCGGGATCTTCGCCTTGCCGATCGCCGCCAGCACGTCATGGTGCATTTCCGGCGCTGAGATTACTTCCCAGGTATCGCCATCGTCGCGCAAGTCGTCCGCGCCCGCATCCAGCACCAGCGCCATCAGGTCGTCTTCCTTGGCGTGTTCTTTCTCAATCAGAATCTGGCTCTTGCGCTTGAACTTCCAGCCTACGCTGTTCATCTCGCCCAGGTTCCCGCCATGCTTTCCAAACATGTGGCGGATC
>JBBQUE010000565.1:0-3339 GCA_038212805.1 Bryobacterales bacterium
CGTCGGTGGGGCTGTTGCTGTTGCTGATCGGCACGCTGACCGGGTTCCCCGGCGGACCGGCGCGTGAGGTGCTCTCACCGCTCAGTTTTTTCACCATCTGGGCCATTGTGCTGGCGGCTTCCGGTGGCTTGGGCGTGGTTATTGCTTATGGGGTTACAGCGCAGATCCGGGCGTACAACCGCATCTCCATCTACCTGGCATTTTTCGCTTTGGCTTCGTTTTTTCTGTTGGCGGAATGGGTATTGGGCAAGCTTCCCGGCGGGGTGCGTCCGGCGGCGTTGACCGGGTTCGGGGCCGTAGTTCTGGCGGCCGGCTTTCTGGATCAGGTGCCGGCTCCGGCGGTCCCCGCCATTCTGGCCAGGCAGGCGGATATGGCCCGCATCGAAGAGTTCGAGCATACGGTTGAAAACCAGATGCCCCCCGGCGCGACGATCCTGCAACTGCCTTACATGGCGTTTCCCGAATCGCCGTCAGTCTATAAGATCCTGGATTACGAACCCGCGCGCCCCTATCTGGCTTCGAAGACTTTGCGCTGGAGCTATGGAGCCACGCGCGGGAGGCATGCGAGTGCCTGGCTTATGGATCTGACGTCGCTGCCGCTGCAGGAAATGGTGGAGCGGGCCGTCTTGGTGGGTTTCGACGGGATCTGGGTGGACCGGTTTGGCTACCGCGCACCCGACACCGAAATCGACGGGCCGTTGCACGATATTCTGCAGGCCGGACCCAGCAAGAGCCGTGACGACCGGAATTATTTCTACGACCTGCGGCCGTTTGCGGCGCGAATGCAGGCGGGCTATTCCCCGGAAGCCTGGCGGCAGGCTCGGGACGCCAGCCTGTCCGTGGTGTTCTATTCGCTGGATGGCTGCGGACAGCAGGAGCGCGCACCCACCACGGACTGGTATTGGTGCAGCGATCGCATCCAGTTAGTGATCGAGAACCCCACGGCGGTGGTTCGTGAGGTGGACGTGGATGCCGACCTGGTTGCGGCCTCGCCCCTTCCCATGAAGGTAGACGTGGATGGACCTGGAATTCACGAAGTGGACGGTGGCGGACATTTCCGGAAGACCGTAACCGCGCCGCCTGGCAGAACGGCCATCCGTTTCCATAGCGATGCGCAGCCGACCACCGTGGAAGGAGATTCACGGATCTTTATCATGCGGTTTCAGAATCTGCGCGTGCACGCGCGGGATCCGGTGGAGCCGACCTGGGCTAGCGGATGTTATGAGGTGGAGCGCGACCAGAACGGGCCTTGGAGATGGTGCTCCGGCGCGGCTGAACTGGTGTTGCAAAACGCAACCGGAAGTCCGGCGCGGGTCTCGATCCGGATGCGGTTGACTGCGCCCGCCCCTGTAGCGGTACGGATAACGGGGCCGGGATTTGAGGCGCGGCCGATGGCTGAGCCGGCGGGTGCGGAGTACCGGCAGACGGTGGTCATTCCTCCCGGGGAATCGCGGATCAAATTATCGAGCGAGGGTAAGAAGGTGGTAGCGCCGGGAGATCCGCGGGACATGGTATTCCAAGTCCGCGATTTCCAGGTAAAGATGTAGACCCTTAGCAGCCCGTGGCGGAAGGCAAAAAGGACCGCTTGCTCACGCGCGCGGCTCAGTAGCCCGGCCCGGCGCTTCGTGCGGGATCAGAGGGCGTTGAACTTTTTTTCAAGCCCAGCGAGGGAAGTTCATGGAGAGAATGAGTACGTTACAGAGCCGCGGCCGTCAGGCAGCGACTTCCACCACGGGCTGCTAGAGAGCGGGAACCACTTTTTGATATTCCGCCTGCACCGCGGCGAGTTGCTTTTCCAGATCGGCCACCAGGGCGCGCGCCGTATCGGTAGGGCCCAGATCCGCGCCGCCCGCCACGTCGCCGGCACCCGTGCCCACTTCGCCGTTCAACCAGATCAGATTGAAGTAGAGATTGTAGGCTTCGACGAAGTATTTATCGTCGCTCAACGCCAGTGAGCGCGTGATCAGCTTGTACTCCACGGCTTGCAGCTTCTGGTCCCGCTCATCGATCTCCTTCGCCTTGGCGGGCGTGGCTTTGCGTGTGATTTCCAACTGCTTGCGCTCCCATTCGATCCGGTTCACCATACCGGAGACTGAGTTGATGGCGCTGCGGATGCGGAGTTGCAGATTGACCGTGGCCTGAATTTCAACGGGCGAACCGCTGCTCTTCGGGTCAGGCAGGATCTCGATGGGCTGCTGATACGATTCGCCATCCACGGTGAGCTTCGCCATATACTTGCCGGGCGGCGCAATGGGCCCCACCTGCGCCTCAGCCGCGCCCCAGTGCGTGATGGGCCGGGAATCCTCGCTACGGAAGCGGGGTTCCTCCCAGATGTGCGGATTGTCCGCGGGCGTGGTGCGCAGGGCCACCAACTGCGGAGGATCGTACCGCAGATCCCAGGCCTGCCGGTTCAGCCCCGCTTGCCCCGTAGCGCGCAGGTCGCGCACAATTTTACCCTGGCTATCCACGATGGAAATATGCAGCGGTTCCTTGGGCACAGTCTTCAGCGCGAAGTTCAGCAGCCCGCGCTGGCCGCTGAGGAACCGGTACGCCGGGCGCGGTTCGAAAAAACGAACCGAAGTGGACGTGGCTTCCTTGGCCATCTGCTCCAGCGGCGTGATGTCGTCCAGGATGTAAAACCCGCGCCCGTAGGTGGAAACCACCAGATCGTGGAACTGCTTCTGCACCGTCACCCACGTCACGGGCGAATGCGGCAAGCCCTCGGCGAAGGCGGTCCAATGCCCGCCGTCGTCCAGCGAATACAGCAACCCGTTCCCGGTGCCCGCGAAGAGCAGCCCTTTCTGGTTGGGGTCCTCAGTGACGGAGCGGACGTAGGAAAGCTGGTGCTTCGGCATGCCGTCGCTGATTTTGGTCCAGGTCTTGCCGAAGTCCGCGGTTTTATAAACAAAGGGATCGCGGTTGTCGTTCAGGTGGAAATCCACCGATACGTAGGCTACGCCGGCCGCGAAGGTGGAGGGCGTGATGCTGGTGACGCTGCCCCAGGCCGGCAACCCGGTGATGTTTTTGGTCAGGTTGGTCCAGTGCCCGCCGGAATCCCGCGTGATCCAGATCAGACCGTCGTTGGTGCCGGCCCAGATGGTTCCCTTGTCGAGCGGCGAGGGCGCGATGGCGAAGACCACCTCACCGTAAAACTGGCCCAGGTTGTCGCCCACCACGCCGCCCGAGGGTACGTTACGCGCGGGATCCTGCGTGGACAGATCGGGGCTGATCACGCTCCAACTCTGCCCGCCGTTCGAAGTCTTGAAGATCACCTGGCAGCCGTAATAGACAGTGTTGTGATCGAACGGATCGAGCGCCAGCGGAGCGGTCCAGTGGCAG